>CAYVGP010000008.1:0-15396 GCA_964451135.1 uncultured Methanosarcinales archaeon | reverse complement strand
AGCACTCCCTGCGGCTCTATTATGCTGTTGGCTGCAGGCCCCAACGCGAAAATAAGCACAACAAGGAACAAGGCGCCGAAGACTATGTTTGAGAATGGCCCTGCGCCGAACACTGCGAGCTGCTGCATAAGGGGCTTTTTGTTGACTTTCTCCTCGTCCGGCTCAACAAAGGCGGCAGGAAGCACAGGAACAATGACGCCCAAGAAGGCCAGCCCAGAACTCTTGACAGGAATGTTGTAGCTCCTCGCAACAACCCCGTGGGCGAACTCGTGCACAACCGCCACTATGAAGATTGAGATAATCCAGTAGAAGAATGGCACAAAAAAGGCGCCCTTGACCTGCACAGGCAGCACAAGCCCCACGCCAGGTATTGCCTCTTTGGTGCTCATTATGGTGGCGACGTTGCGCACAAGCTCAAAGCCTATGAATGCCATTCCTGCAAAGCCCAGGAAAATTCCAGTTATGCCGAAAAAGCGCACCGCCCTCCCGTGCCTCTTTGCGAGGTAGTCCATTGCCTTGAGGCCTAGCTTGGTCCTGTACATAACAAAGTAGATGACAGGGTAGAGTATCTTCTGGATTTCCAGGTGCTTCCTTTCTTTGTAGAGCCATGCCCCGAGCAACACAAGAAAAAGAAGGGTCAGCACAGTGTCTGCTTGCATTTTATTTCTTTCTCACAGGGCGCAGCTCCTTGCTGCCGCAGTTTCTGCAAGCAACCTTCTTCTCCATTACCTTCATTATTGCTGCTCTTCTCTTTGTCTTGCATTTTTTGCACACAAACACGTTGTGCAGAAGTCTTGCCTCAGCTTCAGGAAATTTTGCCATTTTGATGCCTACTCCTTCACCTGCTTCATTACCTTGTCTCCCAGAATGTCCCAGTAGAGAACAGTCTTGCCCTCGCTAACTTCGCTCTTCAGCTCCTCCGGGATTTCCAGGTCAAATGTTTCGTAACTCTCTGTATCCATGACATTGGCAGTGTTCCCAGCCACCGAGAGTATCTGGGCTGTTTTTTTCTCTATTATGGGAACCTCTACGTTGTCATGCCCGGGCATGACCACAACCCTCTTCTTGCCGTCAATCAGGCCCACGGCAGACAGCCTCACCTTTGCGTGCCCGTGCTTTCCGGGCCTTGAGACCTGAGTGTCAGTGACCTTGCATGCGACGCCGTCAAGAACAACGTAGCTGCCCCTCTGAAGCGACCCCACGCTTGCCAGTTTGGTTCCCATTTTTTTGACCTCCGTAAGAGTTAATCTGAATCAAGCATTTTTCAATGCATTAAGAGCACCTGCGCAGGCAGGCGCTATAAAAAAGTGGATGATGTTTATTTAAAAATCTTTCTATGGCCTCTTTCGCTGAGAATAATCAGAATTCGTTTCTCACTTCACAAGCTCGTCTATTGCCTTGTTTCCCTTTTCCCCCTTTTCCTTTATCTTCTTGGCCTCTTCCTCAAGGTCCACTCCCAGCTTTTTCAGCTCTTTCACGTGCATCTGCATGAGCTGCTCAACTATTGTGAGAATCCTGAGAAGCTCCTGCCTTTCTTTGGCGAGCGTGGTTAAGGATCCCTTGTGGAATCCTATCAGCTCTGCCTCGTTTTTTCCTTGCTCTTCGCCCGTTTTCATCTTGGTTGTTTTTGCACCTCGCTGCTGCGTGGCTGGAAGCCCGATATTCTCTTCAACCATGCTGAATCGCGCTTTCTTTTTAAATATTTTTGCTTGTTCACGGCTTTTTTGCAGTTGCAGCGCAAATATTTCCTTTCTTTCAGGCGTTTTCCAATATTCTTATAAATCCCTTCTTCATTTCTGTTGTCATGATACTTGGCAGGATTTCAGGCACAATAACAACGAACTCCTTCAGCTTTGTTGTTATGGGAGATGTGAAGAAGTACGACTTTGTGCAGGTTTACCACCCTGACTACGGCTATGTGCTGTGCCAGGTTGTGGAGCTTAGCAGAACAAGGGATGGGACCCTTGCATCAGGCATAATTCTGGGCTACAGAAACAAAAGGGGAAACATCGCTCCTATAAGGACGCCCTTTGCCCCTGGAACAGAGGTGCTTATGCCTGAGCCGGATGTTCTGCAAAAGGTTGTGAGCATTGGCACAGAGGAAGGGGCATACATAGGCTTTCTCCAGGGAACCTCAATCCCTGTGAAAGTTGACCTGAACAAGCTGCTAACAGGGCACATCGCTGTTCTTGCCAAGAGCGGCTCAGGAAAGTCCTACGCGCTTGGAGTTTTGCTTGAGGAGCTTCTGGAGAGAGGGGTGCCTGCTGTGGTGTTTGACCCGCACGGGGAGTACAGCTCCCTGAGGTTTCCCTCATCCTCAAAGGATGCAGAGCTTTTTTCCCGCTTTAACGTGACTCCGAAGGGGTATTTCGCTTCAGTCAATTTTTACGGAGACACATCTGTTGAGAGGGACGCAAAGCCCATTCTCCTCAATGATTCGTTTGGTCAGCAGGAGCTTCTGCGGCTCTTTCCCATAAAGCTGTCCTCTGCCCAGCAGGCTCTCCTCTTAAGCGTTTTTTCCTCTTCCCCTTCTATGACAATAGACGAGATAATGCTTGCCTTGGAGCAGGAGCAGAGCCCCCAGAAGCACGCCCTGCTGGCTGCTTTGTCTGCTTTAAGGAACTCAGGGATCTTCGCCCGCAAAGGCACTCCTCTAACCGAGCTTGTCCAGCCAGGAAAGATAAGCGTTGTGTCCCTCAAGGGCTTCAAGCCAGAGCTGCAGGAATTGATAGTCTCAAAGCTGAGCTCTGACATCTTTGAGGCAAGAAAGAAAGGGGATGTGCCGCCTCTCCTCCTGGCTTTTGAGGAGGCCCACAACTTCGTGCCTGAGAGGGGCTTCGGGGATTCCAAGTGCAGCCCTGTTGTTCGCGCAATAGTGAGCGAGGGAAGGAAATTCGGGCTTGGTGTTGCAGTGGTGAGCCAGAGGCCTGCCCTCATCCAGAAGACAGTGCTGTCCCAGTGCTCCACGCTGATAATACTCAAAATGTCAAACCCTAACGACATAAGGGCGATTCTCAGCGCTGTCGAGGGCGTCTCCTCAGAGGCGGAGGCTGAGATAAGAAGCCTGCCTGTGGGCACTGCCCTTCTTCTGGGAATAGCAGAGGTGCCTGTTTTTGTGGCAATCAGGCCCAGGAGAAGCCTTCACGGGGGCCAGGCTGTGAATGTGCTTCAGGGGATTTCTTCAGGGGATTCGCCATCACAGGGCATTCAATCCCGCGCCGCCATCTCTTCAGCTCTTTCCAGGGAGATACTTCCTGTTGTGCTTCCCTCCATCTCCTTTGAGGACCGCGCCCTGATTCACGGAAGCGCATCGTCTCTTAGGAGGGTTCTTTTTCCGTGCTACGCATTTGTTCCAAAAGAGGAGCCGTACAGCAGGGGCATTATCCTCCTTGACAGGGTTTCCGGCCTGCTTGTGACTGACACAGACACCCTTAAAGAGAGGGCGATTCCTGACATGAGCAGCCTCTCGAATGAGCACATAGCTCTTATGAAGGAGCTGTTCAGGAGCCCCAACACCATGCTTAATGAGCTGGCCTCAAAGCTAAAGATTGCGGAGGAAAGGCTCAACTCCATTGTTTCCCGCCTCTCTGAGCTCGGCTACATTGTCTCAAGCAGCGGCAAGCTTTCTCTGAGCCCTGACTATGTGTTCACAACTCTGAAGAACCATGTTTTATACAGGCTTCCTGAGCACAGGGAGGTTGTTTTTGAGGAGAAAAAGAGCCCTGTCTTTGCGCTTCCAGAGCTGAAAAAGCTTGTTGAGCAGTCCGTTGCAGTAAGTGATGTGAAGGAGTGCTACCTTCTTGCCTACATTGGGACTGATGAAGCCAATGCGTGACTCTTCACCCCCTACATCAAATGAAGCTCCACGATGTCCCCATCATGGACTTCGTATTCAAGCCGCAGTATCTTCTGCCCCGGGAACTTCGCGGAGATACCCCAGATCCTTGCGAACTTGAATCTCTGGGGAAAGTCCCTGTGAAGCTTGGCGCAGACATCCCTCAAAGTGGAGCCCTTCCTCATTATTAAGGGTTCTTCCATGTCAGGCGGCTTGGAGGGCTCTTTCATGTAGATGCCCATCAGCCCCAGGCGCTTGTAGATGAGCTCTTTCAGCGGCCCAATGTTCTGGCCTTTCTCTGCTGATATGCACAGCTCAGCCCCTGTCTGCTTTCTCAGCGCCTCTGCCCTTTCCCTTGTGACTGTGTCTGCCTTGTTTATAACAACAATTGAGGGGATGTAAACCCGGTTTCCCTCAATTGCGTCTATAAGCTGGTCGTCGGTGATGTTCTCCCTTATGACCACGTCAGCGTTGTTTATCTTGAACTCCCTGAGGATCGCCTCTATTGTCTCCTTGGTGAGGTGTTTCAGCTTGACTGTGCTGCTTATGCTTATCCCTCCCCTTATTGTCTTCTTTATTATTATGTCAGGCCTCTGCTGGTTCAGCCTTATGCCTGCATTGAATAGCTCCTTTTCAAGTATCTCCTTGTGCTCAGGGTGGCTGACGTCAACGATTATCACTGCAAGGTCAGCGTTCCTCACAACAGATATCACTTCTCTCCCTCTTCCCCTTCCTGTTGATGCCCCTTTTACCAGCCCGGGGACGTCAAGGACCTGTATCTTCGCGTGCCTGTAGTTCATTGTGCCCGGCACGACGTCAAGCGTTGTGAAGGCGTACCTGCCAACCTTTGATTTTGCGTTTGTGAGGCTGTTCAGGAGGGTTGACTTCCCCACAGAGGGGTAGCCGACCAGGATGACTGTTGAGTCCCCGCTCTTCCTTACTGAGTAGCCCTCCCCCTTCTTTGAGCCCTTGCCCCTAGAGGCCTCTTTTTCCCTGAGCCTTGCCAGCTTTGCCTTGACAAGCCCTATGTGGTGCTGCGTCGCCTTGTTGTACTTTGTGGTGCGCAGCTCTTCCTCCAACTCCCTTATTTGCTCTTCGTAAGAGGCCATGCCCCTGGTCGTCTCTTTCCGCTATTTAAATATTTTCGCCTGAAGTCTTTTGTTGCCAGCCCCGGATGCCCGTGCCTTTTCTGTTTTGGCAAACTTTTTAAACCCCTGCGCTTTGCTCTTCGCTCATGGCATTCCTGGCATTTGCTTTGCTTTCTTCCCTGAAGGAAATAGTTCTTCCTGTTTTCAACAGGTTCGTGCTTGCCCTGACTGTCTTTTTTGCGGGCTTTGTTTTCGGCAAGCTTTCCGGCAAGTTCGTTGAGAAGCTCCTCCACGAGGTTGAGCTTGATTCCCTGTTCCAGAACGTGCTGGGGCTCAGGGTTAGGATTGAGCACATTGCGGGGGTGTTTGTGTCATACTTCATTTATTTCATAACTATGATAATGGCGCTGGACCAGCTCGGCATAAAAACCCAGATACTCAACCTCCTCTCCCTTGCATTCCTCTCAGTTATAGTAATATCCATTTTTCTGGGCATAAAGGACGTGGTGCCGAACATAATTGCGGGAATAATGCTGCACTACAAGCAGCTCATCAAAATCGGGGACTCCATCTCTTTCAGAAACACCAGGGGGGAGGTTGTTCACACAACCCTCACTGAAACAAGAATACAGACTCCCAAGGGGGACGTCATATTCATACCAAACAGGCTCCTTGTTAACGAGGAGTTTGTAAAGCTCTCGCCCGGAAAGTCCGGGGGAAGAGGGGCAAAGAAGAAAAAGGGAGGTGCCGGCTAAACCTTTTACTCAGTGTTTTTATATCTTCTCAAGCATGCTCACAATGTTCCACAGCTGAGTTCTTGTGTAGGCCTGGAGGTTCGGGTCCTCGTTTATCTCGTCAAGCTCTGCCAGCGCCTTGTTGACCTTTATGCTTGTTTCTTCTTCTCCAAGAAGGTTCTGCCTTATCTCGTTGAGCTTGTTCTTAACGTTTTTCGGAACAGTGATATCCTCCTCAAGCTCTTTTATCGCCTCTATGACGTTGTTGAGAATTTCGTCTGTCATGGCTATCACTCCTCACTTTTTCATATTCTTCATTATTGATTCTCTTATCCTTTTTGCCTTTTGCTGAAGGTCTTCCTCCTGCTTTTTCAGGTTTTTTATTCTGATCTGGAGAATCTCGCTCTTCCTTTGAAGCTCTTTGGAGAGCTGAGGGGCGGGCTGCTCCACCATCACGCTCCCTATTATCTTGTACGCCTTCTGCTTTCCCTTAAGCTGCTCAAGGGCTGACTGCACCTCTGTGAGCTGGGTGGAGAAGTTCTGGCGCTGGAGCAGCAGGTTGTTGAGGCTCTGCTCAAGCATTGAGAGCTGCTGTATCTGCTTTTCTTGTTCAGAACTCATTTTTCTGCCGCCTCTTTTGCTGCTTCGTAGGCCCTCATAGTGCGCAGGATGCCGTTTATTGTTGCCTGAAGAGCGGCCAGATCCTTTGCGCTTATGCTTATTTCAGTGTCCCTGCCCTTTTGTTTGATGCTGATGCGCGACCTGTCCGCTCTCTCCCTCTTCAGGTCAGGTCTCACCACCTTCTCAAAGTGGGGGGAGTCCCGCGCTATGAGCGTTATTTGGTATCTCTCCCTCATCTTGCCTTGACTTTGGTAACAGTGGTGCGCTGCTTGTAAAGTATCTTGCTTCCGCAGTACGGGCACCTTATCCTCTTTCTGAGAGAGGTGTCCTCAACAGTCTTGTTGCAAATAAAGCATTTGTATGTTGTCATGCGCAGCAGCACCTCCTTTAGGCTGCAGGAGCCCCTTCTCCTGCAGTGCGCTTTATCTTTTCAACTGTGTAAGCCTTTCCTGAAAATGTTGCGTTGCACTTCTTGCAGTGCCATATCCCCACAGCCTTTCTTTTTACCCGCTTGGCGTGGCAGTATGGGCAGGTGTAGGCCTTGTGCTGCAGGGCCTCTATCTCCGCCAGCTTGTGTCTCACTCTCCTTCCGTACCTGGCACCAAGCCTCTTCGCTGATCCAAGGGTTTTCTTCTTCGCCATTTTTCTTTCCTTTGCCTCTTTTGGATGGAATGGGGCTACCCGGAAATTCATTGCGCCGCTGTGAGCGAGGCAATTTTGAACCGGGGTCGTCCGCTCCCAAAGCGGAAAGGATGTTCCAAGCTACCCCATAGCCCCAATCCCTGTTTTCGGAATTCCAATCCGCTTTATAAATCTTTTGTCTTATTTCCTCGAGGCTTTTTTCATGCGCGGACTCCTTTCGTGTTTTTCGCCTCGAACCATCTGCACTCTCTCTGCATAGCTAAAAATATAAAAAGCACATTGCCACCCTTTGCTTATGGACGCATTTGAGCTGAAGCTTAACGATTCTCTGAGAAAGGGGGAAACAGTTGTTTTCGGTGTTAACTGCTCTGTGAGGTACTCTGGCAGGGCAGAGAGCTTTCTTGAGCAGGGGGACCGCATCGTAATTATCAAGGAGGACGGCACCCTCCTCATTCACCAGCCTCAGGGCAGCTACCCTGTCAATTACATGAAGAGCGGCACATCCCATTTCCTTGAAAAAAGGAAGGACGGGCTTTTTCTTGTTAGCAGAAACCTCTCGGAGAAGGAGTTTCTGGAGCTCCAGCTCTTCAAGGTTTACTTTATCAGCAGCAGGCACCTTGTTGATGGAAAAAAGATACTTCTGCAGGGAACTGAGAGGGACATGAGCAGGATGATAATGAGTAATCCGGAGCTGATTGAGAAGGGATTTAGGCCCTTGTCAGAGGAGGAGCACACCGAGTACGGCTTTATTGACGTCTTTGGCTATGACTCTGAGAACAGGCTGGTTGTTGTGGAGTGCAAGAGGTACTCTGCTGACCTGAGCGCTGTGCAGCAGCTCAGAAGGTATGTGGAGAGGGTAATGAAGAGCAAGGGTCTTCCGCGAAACAAGGTGAGGGGAATAATAGCTGCTCCCAAGATATCCCCGAAAGCAGAGAAGATGCTTCGCGACTTCGGCTTTGAGTACAGGAAGGTTTCTCCGCCAAAGTACTTTGAGAAGTACGACTCTTCTCAGGCAAGCCTTGACAGCTTCGCGTAGGCCAAAAGAAGTGAAAAACAGCAGCGGCTTAAAACATCCCTGATCAGCGACACAGGGCAGAATCTTTTCTGAGCCGGCTGCAGCATGCAAACATTTAAAAATGCACGGTGTTTCAGCAACAAGGGATGGGAAGATCCAAAAAACGCAGCGGAAAGACTCCCCGGCAGAGCAGAATCATGGACTTCGCACTTGACTACAAGCTCCACATACTTCTCGTCGCTCTTATAGCTCTCTTCATTGCGCTTTACGCTGACTTTTCTTTTCTGGAAAAGAAGACGCTCACTGTTGAGCTCGCAGACCAGTGCGGCCAGCTGCCCTCGGGGCTGGGCGTGGAGCACACGATAATTGATGCTGAGGCGTGCGACACCCAGTGCTTCGCCATATGCGAGTCCCAGGGCTTCTCTGATTACAAACCGGTTTTCACAAACGCGACAGAGGCGGAGGGCTGCAACAAGTGCTCCTGCGAGTGCTCGTAGCCTTTAAGAAAACATCAATTCAATCGCTTTTTTAAAATGATGCTGGGCAATGGAAAGAGCTACAAAGAAAACGCCAATGTATATTATGACCTCTCAACCGGCGCCTATGAACGGTACTTCGGAGAAAACATTCACCTGTTTCTGTGGAAAAAAGGGGAAAGCAGGGAGCAGGCTATCAGGAATACAAACGAGATGTTTATCAGGGATGCGCGGATAAGCCCTGAAAGCCATGTCGTTGATTTGGGCTGCGGCATAGGAGCATTGTCAATTCTTGTTGCAAAGAAATACGGTTGCAGGGTCACAGGAATAAACATCAACAGGCACCAGCTCAAAATAGCGAGAAAGAAAGCAAAAGCAGAGGGAGTTAGGATAGACTTTTTGGAAAAAGACATAATGAAGTTGGACTTGGATGAGAAGTTTGACGCTGCACTTTTTATCGGCGTTGAGCCTCACCTGCCTGACAAACGGAAAGCCGTCAGGAATATTAGGAAGATACTTAAGAAAAACACGAGGATTGTCATGACTGCTTGGCTTCAGAGCGAGAAGCTCAACCTAGTGCAGAGGGAGTTCTTAATCAAACCGCTTTGCAGGATAGGTGCCTTTTCTTATCTTGAAACCTTTCCAGGATACAGAAGCATCTTCAGAAAAGAGGGCTTCAAAATAATCAAGTTCAGGGACATAACGCCGCAAACAAAGAGGTGCGTTGACGAGTTTTACGCCAGACTCTTTAAAATAATAAGAGGCTTTAATTCTCTGGAGACAATGGCGAAGATTGTGAAGAACACCGCCTTTCTGAGCACATTGAAAAAGGGTGAGTTGCGAAGAGCAGCAGAAGACATCTTTAAGGGGCCAATCTATGCAAAGTTGTGCATGGATGCAGGAGTGCTAAAGCTCGGCTATTTCGTTGTTGAGAAGAAATGAGAGTGTTTGGTGGTTGCGCATTATACGTGTGGGCGCTGCAAAGGCTTGTTTTTGGATCTCTGGTTTTGCTAGCGGGATTAAAACGCTTTTCAGTGTTTTAATGAAAAAGCATTGTTTTTAATGAGATTATGATTTAAAGATTTCCCACCTGTTTTCATAACACTTTATGTCCTTTTCCTTGATTGCTGTGTGCGTGGATTGGGGATTTTTAGGTCTTATGCCTCCTTTTTTGGCGAGATATTCCTTGTAATTGTTATGAACTATCTTTTTCAATTCCGCACACGGAACAATGTAAAATTTATCATGCCCGTATCCTTTTTCCCCCAGCCTGACAAACACAAAAAAGTCCGCTTGATTTTCTTCTTTTATTCCTTCAATCCGTTGTGCTCTATTATCAAACTCAATTTTGAGGAAGTTCCTTGCATTCAATTGCCAGTCTCCGCTTGGTTTAATCGTTTTTATCTGAATCCTGATCTCTTTTTGCTTTTTCATGTCTAATGCCAAAATGTCAAATCCAGGCACGTTTCTTGTAAATGTAGTCGCCACTAACCCTAGTCTGCACAGTTGGGAGGCAACCAAATACTCGCCTGTTTGTCCGATGGAATGCTGATTGGTTTCTTGCATCTTTGAACCTTTACTTCTGGGTTTGAGGCCGGCGTGTGATAGCCTCACCACCTTGGCGCTCTTCTCATCTGCCTGGCTCTGGGGTCTTCCTCAGGGATTTCCTCCTCGGGCTCTGGTTTCTTCACCTCAACCGCTTCCTGCTCGTCCTCTTCAAAGCTCCCTGCTGCCTTTGCCTCTTCTTTCAGCCTCAGTTCTATGGTTGACATCTCCTCTTCTGTGAGCTGCTTGGGTTTCCAGAGGAAGCTTAGGCTGTCTCCCTGCGCCCTGGGAATGACGTGAACCCCGAAGTGGGCCACGGTCTGCCCTGCAGGGATGCCGTTCTGCACTATTATGTTTGTTCCCTGCGCCTTGAGCCTGTCAAACAGCTTTATTGACATGTCGTTGGCTGCGACAAAGAGCTTCTCAATTGTTTTGTCAGGCACCATCTCAATTATCGGGATGTGCTCTTTCGGGAGGACGAGGATGTGCCCCTCACTGGCAGGCTGGGGGTGCGCTATTACCGCTATCTCTCCCTGCTCTTTTATGAGCAGGCCCGGGTCCTTAATCAGCTCGCAGAAAACGCATTCGCTTTTCGGAGTCATTGGCCAAGCACCCTTGCTATTGTGTCCAGGTCAATCGCTCCTTTGTCATCCCCCTTCTCATCCTCTTTCTTCTCCTCTCTCTTTTCCTCTTCTTTGCTTTTTTCCTCTTCCTCTTTTTCCTCCTTGTCTTCTTTCTCTTCTCCGGGCTTTTCCTCTTTTCTTTTCTCAGGACTCTTCTCTTTCTTCTCTTCCTTGGCTTTTTCCTCTTTCTCTTCCCTGCTCTCTCTGAGCATGGCTGCTATTTTCTCTTGCGTTGCTCTCAGCCCCTTCTTTTCTGTGAGGCTTAACGAGTCCAGGCTGTCCTTTTCCTCCCTTGGAATTATGTGTATCATGAAGTGCGGGGCTTTCTGGCCTGCTGCGACGCCGTTTGCAACAAAGAAGTTCGTGCCCTGGCAGTTGAGGGCTTTTAATGCTGCCCTGCTAAGCCCCTTGGCGACCTTGAAGAGGTGCGCGACTGTGTATTCAGGCACCTGGGGAAGAATGGAGTAGTGCTTTTTTGGAAGGAGGAGCATGTGGCCCGGGTTTGCGGGGTTGATGTCAAGGATTGCGACGCACTCCTCGTCCTCGTACACCTTCTTTGACTGGATGTCCCCTGAAACTATGTGGCAGAACACGCAGTTTTTTCTCTGGAGCTCTGCTATCTCCTCGGGGCTCAGGTTTTGGATGTCCTCTTCTGCTGCCATCTATACCCTTTGCATTTCCCTTTTTTATAAACCTTCGGGTTTCAGGGGAGTCTCTATTTTTCTGGGCTCAAGAAACTCCCTTTCCTGCCTGTATTTCTCCATGACGTCTATTGAGGGATGGTGCAGTCTCTCCAGATAACTCAGCGCTGCTTCCTCCGGGGTTGCGCGGAGCCTTCCTGTCACTCCCTCCTTAGTCACGTAATACATTTTCCTTGTGCGTTAGTGCAGCGTTATTTAAATCTTTTTTCCATAATCCTTAAATTCTTTCAGTCTTTTCTAACACACTATGGCTCTGGAAAGAAAATCATTCGCAGAGGCGGTTTTTTCTCTCTGCGCCACTGTTCCAAAAGGGAAGGTTACAACGTACAAGGAGATAGCCCTTGCCCTCAATACAAGGGCCTACAGGGCAGTCGGGCAGGCCCTCAAGTCCAACCCTGTGCCGGTAAAGGTGCCCTGCCACCGCGTTGTGAGGTCTGACGGCACTTTGGGAGGCTACTGCGGCGTTATGAACAGCAGGAAAAAGGCCTCTCTTTTGAGAAGCGAGGGCGTGGAGGTTGTCAGCGGAAGGATAGCTGACTTTGAGAAACGGCTTCACAGGTTCGGGAGGGTGGCGCAATGAAATCCCACACAAAGTACTTGTGGTTCAATACAGAAAAGAGGATTGAGTTCATCAACATAACTCATGAGGTTGAGCAGGCTGTGGAGGAGTCAGGCGTAAAGGAGGGCATTGTTCTTGTAAATGCTATGCACATCACTGCTTCTGTTTACATCAACGATGCTGAGAGCGGCCTGATACAGGATTACCAGAAATGGCTGAAGGAGCTTGTGCCGATGGATAGGGATTACAAGCACAACCTGACTGGAGAGGACAATGCCTACGCCCATTTAATGAGAACTCTTATGGGAAGGGAAGCTGTCATAGCAATAACAGACCGCAGGCTGGACCTAGGTCCGTGGGAGCAGGTTTACTACGCGGAGTTTGACGGCCAGAGGAAGAAAAGGGTGCTGATAAAAATAATAGGGGAATGAGCTACTCCTTCTTCTTCTTTTTTGTCTTCTTTATTTCTTTCTCCAAATCAAGCTCGTTGAGAAGCTCCTTGTAGCGGTTCCTTATCGTGACCTCGGTAACTCCTGCAACGTCTGCCACTTCCCTCTGGGTTCTCTTCTCCCCGTGAATCAGGGCGGACACGTAGAGGGCTGCAGCAGCTATCCCTGTGGGGCCCCTTCCGCTCGTCAGCTCTGATTTCTGCGCCATCTCAAGAATCTCTATTGCCCTTGACTGGGTTTCTGCAGAGAGTTTCAGCGCTGAGGCGAACCTCGCTATGTAGTCAGCCGGGTTGCTTGGCAGAATCGTTATTCCGAGTTCCCTTGTCACAAACCTGTATGTTCTTCCAATCTCCTTCTTTTCTATTCCGCTTGCCTCTGAGAGCTCATCAAGCGTTCTCGGAACGTCGTGCCTTCTGCACCCTGCGTAGAGCGCTCCTGCAACAACGCTTTCCATGCTTCTTCCCCTGACAAGCCCCTTCTGCACTGCGAGCGTGTATATCCTTGCTGCTTCCTCCTCAACTGACTTCGGAAGCTTAAGGTAGGATGAGACCCTCTTAAGTTCTGCCAATGCAAGCTTGAGGTTTCTCTCTATTGCTGTTGAAATCCTGTACTGCCATTTTCTCAGCCTGAAGAACTTGTTCCTGTCCTTGTTGCCGAGCTGGTAGATGTCTGATTTTATCCCTATCTCGGTTCCGAGTCCCTGGTCGTACTGGGTGTATGTCATGGGCGCCCCGGTTCTTCTCCTTGTGGCGCCTGTGCCTGAATCAAACTCCCTCCATTCCTGGTCAAAATCAACCATCCTGTCTTCTACGACGAGGCCGCAGTCCCTGCATATAACCTCGCCCTTTTCCTTGTTCCAAAACAGGTTTATTCCCCCGCATTCAGGGCATTTTTTTACATAGCTTGGCATAGTGCTCACCTTTTTAGCGAATAAGCCCCCCTTTTTGCAAATGTTCTGGTATCATAAACAGATAATTACAATAGCTTTATATATAACAATTTGATTTTATTTATAAATCTTTCGCTTTTTTGGGAAATTTTTTTAAATTTTTTGGTGAATTCAGATTCCGTGTTTCTAGCAATGTTTTCCGAAATTTTTATATTGCGGTTGCTTTTCTTTTTTTTCATGGCTCAAAATAAGGGGGAGATTATAAGCAGGGAACTCCTGTCAATACTCGCCTGCCCTGTTTGCAAGGGGGGCTTGCTCCTGAAGGAAAGGGAAAGCGGGCTGTACTGCAAGAAGTGCGACTACCTCTACCCGATTGAGGAAGGGGTTCCTGTGCTTCTGCCTCCTGACATGATTGAGGCAAGGGGAAAAAACTAAAAGGTTTTATAGGACTTCTTTATTCGCTCTTCCACGAGTTTTGGTTGCTGAGCAGGGTTTCGTTTGAAGGGGTTGGCGAAGCGGCTTGCAAAGGCGCCATAAACTTATTATGCGCCGAGGTCGCATAACCTGGTATTGCGCTGGCCTTGAGAGCCAGTGCCCTTCGGGGCGTGAGGGTTCAAAACTCCTGACGTTCGCGCGCCAGGGCTGAAAGTCCCTCCCTCGGCGCTTTTTTTATTTGCCTCTCTCTGGCTGGATGTTCAGCACTTTCATCAGGTTGTTGCATTGAACCCTTTTTTCAGGTCTTTCAACGAAGAAGCTTTTGTGTTTGAACTCTCGGCAAAGAGCAAAAGAAGTGGAACCCAAACTCCTTGGCTATTCTCCTATGTCTGAGAGGTCCCTCACAATCTCAAGTATTGCGATGGTTCTTCCCTTTGCGTCCTTGATAGGGCTTGTGACAAACTGGTAGTGGTACTTCTTTCCGTTAATGCCAACACCCTTCTCCACAGACCTTGAGACCCTGTCTGTCTCAATAGTCTGCGTTGCAGGGCACTTTGCGCATATGTCGCTTCTATGGATGTACGTTTCATAGCACCTCCTTCCCTTGAGGCGGTTGAGTCTTTCTGCCATGCCCTTTATTTTCTCATTGGCCCAGATTATGTTGAGGTCTGTGTCAAGTATGCTTATTCCCTCGTCAAGGCTGTTGAGTATGCCCCTGAGGACATGTCCTTCCTCGTTTTCCTTGACAAGCAGGCTGATTATCGGCGACTTTGAGAGAGACCACAGCTTCACAACCCCCACCTTCTCGCACTCTGCCATCCCCTTCGCCCTCATTACCTCCAGGCGCTTTGCAACAGTCCTTCTGTCTGCTTTCAGGGCTGAGGCTATCTCAGAAACAGACCTGCCCCTTTCAGACGACTCCAGAAAGCGCATAATCCTCTTTTCAAGGTCCATGAGCACTTGGTGCCTGAGCACCTTTTTAAGGGTTTCCATGCTTTTTTTCTTCTTTTTGTTCCACGCCTTTGTTCCCCGAAATAGAAACGATTAAATACCCTTGGCAGCTCTCCAAAACATTCACAGTTGGAGATGTGCTGGTTAAAAAGCGAACAGAAAGATGAAACCGTCCAAGAAGGAACTAAAAACAACAACAAGGACAGCCCTTCTCTATTCTGTCTTATTCTTTTCTCTGATTTTTTTCATGCTTTCCTGTTCTCTTATTTCCCCTGGAAAAAAAAGAGACGAGTTTGTTATAGGATTTGTTCCCACTGAACAGTCAACTATACTCACCCCCAAGGCAGAGGGCCTTGCAGACTTTCTTTCTGAGGAAATGGGGGTCAAGGTGAGGGCTTTTGTTCCCACAAGCTATGAAACCCTGCTCACTGCCCTGAAGTTCTCCCATGTTGATGCCGCCTTCCTTGATTCAGGTCCTGCCTGGCTTGCCTACAGGGATTTCGGAGCAGAAGCAGTGCTTGCAGAGCTCCGCAACGGAAAAAGCTTTTACTATGCAGCTGCCTTTGTCAGAAAAGACTCTCCTGTGACTGATTTTGATCAAATTAAGGGGAAGAGGCTTGCCTTCACGAGCCTGACAGGTTCAAGCGGGTTCATAGTTCCTGTTGGCGAATTCATGAGGAGGGGTTTCTTTCATGTAGAAAAGCCTGATTTCTCAGCCATAGATGCTGAGCTAAGAAGCAGTTTTGAGAGCTACTCTTTTGCAGGCGGCTACAGGCAGGCTTTGTCTATGCTTCTTGACAAAAAGGCAGATGTTGCATTCGGAGCTTCTGATG
>CAYVGP010000007.1:0-16195 GCA_964451135.1 uncultured Methanosarcinales archaeon | reverse complement strand
GGGAAAAACCCCTCTTTACATATCAGATGGGAAGGTCTTTGCTTCATACGTCGCAACCCTGCACCCTGATTCTAATATTGTGGCTGTGAAAATAGATAAAGACGGCAACATAGAGGATCTGACCCCGCTTCTTCCCTTTGCTTCCGAAGAAACAAGAAAAGAATACCTCTCAAAGCGGGCTGAATACCTCTCAACAGCTGATTCCCGCTAATGCTTCTGAAGAACGCGTTAATCTCAGCAACTAATTCTCAACAAGCTCGCCTTGGCTTATGCTCTTGAAAATTTTGGGTGGCGGCACTCCAGTCCTCTCGCTTAGCTGCCTCACCAAAGCCCGCGGAGGGGTTGATTCTGCCAAAGGTATTGCTCTTTTTTTCTCAAAGACTATCTTGAAGGGATGCCTTCCCTTGTTTCTCTCAATACTGCCTCCAAGCTCCACAACAACATCCCGGACATTTCTGAGAGGCCAGCCGTTCCTGAGTTCCCCCCGCATATTCAATTTGGAAACCGGCTTTATCTTTTCTTTTGACTCTGCCTTGAGCTTTTTCTTGAATTCCTTCTCCAGCTTTGAGACTGTGATTGCTTCCCTCTCAGTATTCAGGAGGAGCTGTTCCAAATAATTGATGGTTTTTTTGGTGTCTTCGATATCTTTTTTCACCGCAGGCAACTTTCTTATCTTCAGCATTTCTTTAACTCTCTTCTCAGCAGTTTCTATTGAATTTTCCAGCTCCTCAGTCTTTATCTTCAGCTCAAGAACGAATTCCTTCAATCTTCTGGTGTAGTCGTTGTCTCGGCGCTCCATTATCGTTTTTGCTTCCCTGTTGAGGGACTCTGAAAGCCCGGGCAGAAGCTTTTTTATCTTTTTGAAGTGCCTTCTAATCTCCTTCACGTCCTCAAGTTCCCATTCCCTCTTTTTTGATGTCTCCTTCTCAAGAATCCTCACCTTCCTGGCCAGCCTCTCAACCCTCTTGTAAAACTCTTCAAAGTCATCCCTGAAAAACCAGTCGAGCACCATGCCTTCTCTTATGCACCCGTTGTTTTTATAATTTATTATTCCCGGGGCTTTTGCGGACTCTTCTTCATGCTGTCCTTGTGTTTCCTGACGATAACGAAGCTCGTCGCCCTCAACGCCGGCTGCCAGCGGGGAAAACAAGGGCCGGGCGGGAACACCCCCTCCGGCGGCAAGAACCTCAAAATCATCTCCGCGTCTCATACCAGCCTCTTTCAAAGAAAAAACAAAACAGGAAAATCCTCGCTTCTGGCGCAATGCGCGCACAGGGACTCTTCCGCGGCATAACAAGCAGGAATTCTGTTCAGGCTGAAAAAATGCTTGACGTTGTAGGGCTTACAGCAACACATAAATACTCTGCGGGGGTTCTTCCCTCATGGCTGATGTTGTGCTTGTTGACAGGAGCGACAGGGAAACAGGGACGTGCGAGAAGATTGAGGCGCACAGGAAGGGGCTTCTTCACAGGGCTTTCTCTGTTTTCGTTTTTAACTCAGGGAACGAGCTCATACTGCAGAAAAGGGCTGCAGGCAAGTACCACTCAGAGGGAAAGTGGAGCAACACCTGCTGCAGCCACCCCCTGCCCGGCGAGCCGGCAATTGAGGCAGCAAAGCGGCGCCTGAAGGAGGAGATGGGGATTGAATGCGAGCTGAGCTTTGCTTTCAGCTTCATCTACAGGGCAGAGCTTTCCAACGGGATGACAGAGCACGAGCTTGACCACGTCTTCATAGGGTTTAGTGACGAAATGCCAAGCCCGAACCCCGAGGAGGTGCAGGAATGGAAGTTGATGCCGCTGGAAGAGCTTCAAAGGGATATCGATGCAAACCCGGAGAGATACTCGTACTGGCTGAAGAAGGCGCTTCCCGGAGTGAAGAAGTGGCTGAGCCAGCGGCACACCAAGCGAAAAAGTTAGATGCCTGAGGCGAGAATGGGCTATTTGCAAAGAGCGGCAGAATAAGGAGAGGAATATTCGTCAGGACCAAAAGCATTGCCGACAGGCGCGGGTTATGAAATACGCGTTGGAGATTTCTGGGAGCCCGGAGGAGTTTTGCCGGACTTGCCAAAAAAGACGGAATGCAGCTGACAATAATCCGAAAAAGTTGAAGAATTAAGAGCGGACCCCTGCCACTCAACCAACCCTTTCTGAGAACACCTCCCCGCGTCCCAATGCTCTCATTGCGCCCGCAACCCTGTCCTCATCCCCCTCTCTTGAAAGAGCGACAACGCACCCCCCGAGGCCCCCTCCTGTCATCTTCGCGCCCAGCGCGCCTGAATAAAGGGCGGTCTCAACCAGGGAGTCAAGCTCCGGGGAGGAAACCCCCAGCTCCTTCAGCAGCTCGTGGTTCTTAGTCATGAGGTAGCCGGTGTTCTCCACGTCCCCATTTTTCAGGCACTCAAGGGCCTGCTCGGCAACCTCGCCGATGTCCTCAAGGATTCTTTTTGTTTCCTTCCCATTGTCCGTGAGCCTTTGCCTCACCAGCCCCACAGCAGCAGATGTCATGGACGGCTTGCCTGTGCTCGCAACCACAACGCTCAAGGGCTTCCCAAGGGAAAAAACCCTCGGCCTCTTGTTCCTCAGCGCAACCGGCTTCTCAAAAGATATTGTTGAGGTGTCAATCCCGCTCGGCTTTTTGTGAAAAACAGACTCCGCCTTCAAGGAAAGCTCTGCCACCCTCTCCGGCCCGGCATCTTCTCCCCTGAACAAGAGAAGAGCCCTGGCAAGAGCCACGCTCAGGGAGGCGCTGCTCCCAAGCCCGAGGCCGAACGGCACCCCGCCTTTCAGGAGGATTCTTGCTTTTTCTTCCAGAAGCCCTTCTTCCCTCAAAAGCCGGAAAACCCTCTCCAAGCAACCCTTTTCATCATTTGTCAGCCTGTTGTCTGATTCCCAGGAAAAATTCTCGGCGCCTGTTACTTCCGCTCTTGTTGAATATCTCCTCAGGGGAACTGCGATGCCTGCCTTGCCGTACACAACAGCGTGCTCCCCGAAAAGAACAGCCTTTGCGCAGGCCTCCCCGAAACAAGGCTTTTCACTTCCCATGTTTTCTTCTTCCCAGCCGTTCATGGGAGCTGCTCAGCTCCTTCCTTGACAAAGCGCTCAGCAGAGAAATCTCTCCTGCCAGCACCGCGGCAGCAGCTATCTCAGCGAGCTTTCTAGCATTGGCTCCAGGCACTTCCCCGGGACCATCCACACCCAGGATTGAGAGGCACTCCTTCTGGGAGGGAAGAAGCGTGCCGCCTCCCACAGTGCCGACCTGCAGGGAGGGAATCGTGACAGAGCACTCCAGCCCTGAACCTGCCTTTTCAACGCTTGTAATGCAAAGAGAGCCCTCAACAACGTGAGCCAGATCCTGCCCAGTTGCCAGGAAAAGAGCAGCCAGCACGTTTGCGGCGTGGGCATTGAAGCCGAGGGTTGCAGAAGCAGCGCCCCCAAGCATCACCTTGCGGTAATGCACCTCCTGAATCTTCCCAGGGCTTGACTTAAGAACCTCTCCCACGACCCTCTCAGGAATCAAAACCCTTGCGCAGACGCTCCTTCCCCTCGGCCTGACAATGTTCATTCCTGCTGGCTTCTTGTCAACGCACATGTTGCCTGACTCAGAGACAAACTCCGCTCCAAAACCCCTTTCCACTGCTTCTCCAACCTTTTTTCCCGCAAGTGTTATCATGTTCATTCCCATGGCGTCCCCTGTCTCTGCTTTGAGCCTCAAAAAAAGAGTTGTGCCCACAGCGAAGGCGTCTATGCCCCTGAGCTTAAGGTGGCTTGAGGTTGACTCGGCAGCATGCTTCAGCATGGTGAAATTCTCTCTCACCCATTCCTTCATTCTCAGGGCGTCCTTCAGGGAGGGAACGCGGAAAACAAGGGAGCGTGTCTGGCCCTCGCCTATTACTGCGGCCTCTGCGCCCCCTGACTTTGCAATGGCGGAGCACCCCCTGTTGATTGAGGCAACCAAAGCTCCTTCGGTTGTTGCGAGGGGCACGAAAAAAGCCCCGTCCGCGTGCTCTCCCCTCACCACTAGGGGCCCAGCGATGCCGAGGGGGACCTGAATGCTGCCAACCATGTTCTCAATGCTTCCCCTGCAATCCTCTTCGCTGAGAAAGCTCTTCCTTGCCCAGACAAGCTTCTTCCCCAGCGCTCTCTCAACTGCCTCAAGCCTTGCCTCAACAGCTTTCCCTGCTTCCGCGGCCTCGCCAATCTGCCTTAGGGACAGCTTTCCCTCAGCAAAGTCCCTCAGCATATTATCCCTTTTGTTTTGCCGGCCTGAACTTGTAGCCATAATGAACCAGCCCTCCCTTTCCCCTCTCAACTATTCTTCTGAAAACCATCTCAACATTCATGCCTATTCTCACATCTTCAGGGCTGCAGTCAACAATCTGGGCAGTGAGGCAGGGGCCATCCTCAAGCTCCACAATCGCGACAACATACGGAACGCTTCTGCTCGGGATGTCAAGATGCACGCCCTCAGGGTCCTGCATTTTAGTCCTTACGACTGTGTAAGTCACGATGCTGCCCTTCCCCCTGAATGAGTGCCTTTCCATGTCAAGGGAGCTGCACTCAGCGCAGACCTCCCTCGGAGGGAACCACTTTGCCCCGCACTCCCTGCACACAGTCCCCTCAAGAGCGTAGTACGCCCCTTTTTTTCTCCAGATGTTCGGGATTCCCATAAAAATTTACCTCCGGAAAACATGAACCACTGCGCTTCCCCCGCTCCCCCCCACGCTGTGCGTAAGGGCTGTCTCGGCGTTGGTGTTCCTCTTCCCTGCCTCCTGCCTCAGCTGGAGAAACGCCTCAACAGCCTGCGCGACTCCAGATGCGCCCACAGGGTGCCCCTTTGCCTTCAGGCCCCCGGAGGGGTTGACAGGGATTGCCCCGCCTATCATTGTCTGCCCCTCCTCTGCGAGCTTGCCTCCCTCGCCCTTCTCAGCAAAGCCAAGGTCTTCTATTGCCAGAATCTCCGATATTGTGAAGCAGTCATGGACCTCTGCCATCCCTATGTCTTTTGGAGAGAGGCCTGCCTGCTTGTATGCTTCCCTGGCTGCCTTTGCTGTGGCATGAAGGCTCAGCATGTCCTTTCTGTCATGAAGGGAGATGCGGTCTGTTGCGTGCCCGCTTCCGGCTATCCACACTGGAGCGTCGCTGGCTTTCCTTGCAACGTCCTCGCTTGCCAGCACAACCGCTGCTGCGCCGTCAGTTATGGGGGAGGAGTCAAGGAGCTTTATTGGGTCGGCTATTTTAGGGGATGAGAGGACATCCTCCACGCTTATCTTCCTGTGGAACTGGGCGAAAGGGTTCAGGAGCGCGTTTGAGTGGTTCTTCACAGCAACGAGAGCCATCTGCTCTTCACTGGTCTTGTATTTGTGCATGTGAAGCCTTGCTATGAGTGCGTATATGGCTGGAAATGTTGCCCCGAAAACCCCCTCCCAGTCAGTGCTTGCAGCAGTGGAGAGCGCCTTTGTCTGGCCGTAGCTTCCCAGGTCAGTCATCTTCTCAACCCCTCCCACAACCACAGCATCATGGAGGCCTGAGGCCACGTCAATGTACCCCTGCCTCAGTGCCAGCGCCCCTGAGGCGCAGGCGGACTCAACCCTCACGCTTGGAATGTTCCTGAAGCCAGCGAAGTCAGCTATCTTGCTGGCAAGGTGCTCCTGGTTGTTGAAGAGCCCCCCTGACATTGTTCCGAGGTACAAGGCCCCCACGTCCTTCTGGTGCAGCCCTGCCTTGTGCAGCGCCTTTATTCCCGCTTCCACAGCGAGGCTTATCCCGTCCCTGCTCCAGTGCTGGCCGAACTTCGTCATCCCTGCGCCTATGACCGCTACTCTTCTCACCTAAGCTCACCCCTCATCTTGAGGTATTCGGAGTAGCCAACGTATTCCCTGTTCTTGATGAGTGACGCGAATTCAGGGATTTTTTTTCTCGCCTCAAGAATCCTGTCCGTTGCCTCAATGTCAAATGCGTCGGCGCCCGCGCCTGAGCCGTAAGAAGCCAGGAGTATCCTGTCTCCCGGCTTCGCGGCCTGAAGCACTGCGCACAAACCAAGAAGCGAGGAAGCGGCGTAGGCGTTTCCAATTTCCTTCACAACCAGCCCCTGGCTTGTCTGCTCATGCGAGAAACCGAGCCTTTTCGCAACCCTTGAGGGGAACTTGGCGTTCGGCTGGTGGAACACCGCGTAGTCGTAATCTTCCGGCTTTGTTCCTGCCCTTTCCATCACCAGCTTCGCTGCCTTCTCAACGTGGTAAAAGTACGCAGGCTCTCCTGTGAAGGGCCCTGTGTGGTAAGGGTGCCTTGAGTGCTGCCGCCGCCAGAAGTCAGGGGTGTCTGTCGCAACAGAGCACGTGTGGTTGATAACAGCTGCCACATCCCCTTTTCCTATTACGAACATCGCTCCCCCTGCCCCTGCAGCATACTCAAGAGCATCTCCCGGCCTTGCCTGCGCAACATCAGCCCCTCCTGCAATGCCTGCCTCAATCATGCCCGAGGAAACCATTCCAAGCAAAATTTGGATTCCCGCAGTCCCTGCCTTGCACGCAAAAGAGAGGTCAGCAACCATCATTTCCTCACCGAGCTGCAGGGCAGCTGCAACAATGGTTCCTGTGGGCTTCACAGCATAGGGGTGGGACTCGCTGCCGACAAACACTGCTCCGAGCTTGTGCTTGTCTATTGCTGAAGAACTAAGAGCCATCCTGGCTGCCTCAACAGCTATGGTGGCGGCGTCCTCGTCTTCGCCCGGCACTGCTTTCTCCGCGATTCCCAAGCCCTCCATGATTTGCCGGGGGTCAGCGCCCCACTGCTTGGCTACCTCTTCAACCCTTATCCTGTACCTTGGAACATAGAACCCCCATCCAACGATTCCTGGCTTCATAATACCCCCTGCTGTGCGTGGTTCCCCTGGTTTTTTAAGCTTTGCTGTGCTAGGCGCAAAGAAGCACTTTCAGGTGCGGACTCGCGCTTGATTGTGCAGGGTCGCCGAACCCTTCTTCCGGCAATTCACCCCTGTTCTTTTATCTCAAGCCCGTTATTTGCTACCTCAACGCCTTCCAGCACTCTGAGCTTCTTCTTCACAGCCCACTCCTCCCCCTTTTTTCTGGCCTCTTCGCTGCTGTAGAGAGCGAGAATCGAGTCTCCGCCCCCTGCCCCGGGCAGGCCTGCGGCAAGGGCACCCTGCTTCTCAAGCCCTGCGCATATCTCCCTCAGCTGCGTTGGCTCAATCTCCATGCCCAACTTCTCCTGAAGAAGCGCCCTTGCCCTCCACGAAGCCCTTATGCCCTCTATTAGCTCGTCAGGGTCACCGGCGAGCAGCGCTTCTGCAGCGAATGCGTTAACTCTTTCGTTAAGCTCAATTATCCTGTAATACATCTCCTTGTTTGTCTTTTTGAGCGCCTCCATCGCCTTAATCATTGAGGGGCTTGAGGAGGGAATTCCTGTGTCAATCAGCAGGGCCTTGATTCCTTCAGGGAATATTGCCTTCGTGTGCCTGCCTACCTTGTCTTCATCCAGCTTTGCAACCCTATCTGCCTTAATGCTTCCGCTCGGTGCGAGCTCCTCCTTTCTCAGTTCCCCTGAAACAAACACCTGGGTGCCGAAGCACGAAGCAGAGACATCAAAGCAGCTTCCCCTGAATCCCTGCGCAGCCCAGTGCGCAATCGCTGCGAACTTAAACACATCTCCAATGCGTTTCTCGTCGTGCAGGAAAAACAGGGCGGCTGTTATTGATGAGCAAGCAGCAGCAGAGCTTCCCAGCCCTGTTTTTTTCCCGAGAAAGCCCAGTTCTGCATCGCTCTCCGCGTTGATTGTTATTGAGCCCGCAATCAGCCCTTTGGCTGCGAGGCGCTCAATGGCCAGGCTTATTGACCTTGAGGCGAAGGGAAGCTCCCTCATCCAAAGCCTGTTGCGCATTGCCTCATCAACTCTTACTGTCCTGTTGAGGCCGAAACTTCTTGACGAGAAACTCACTTCTGCCTTCTGCCGCCGGGGGATTTCAGTGATAAACGCGCTTGCCCTCACTCCCCTGTTCAGTGCGGCAACCACGCCTGTTCTTCCCGGCTCAAGAAGAGAGTACGCGCCTGCCAGCAGGAGCTTGCCGGGAGCCTTCGCGATGATTGTTCTAGGGGCCATTTTTCATGGAGAGTTTTTGCATCTAAAAAATGTGTCTGGAGACGAGTCTTGCGCCCTGCCCCAGGCCGGAGACCCTCACCTCTGTTCCGGGGTTGGTTAGCTGCAACGGCTTCAGGGCATTGAGGACGCTCTCAAGGTTTTCCCTCAGGGTTATGATGTGGGCTGTGGGGCCTGCGTCAAAGGTGTATGCTGCTTTTATTCCGTTCTTGTTCAGCTCCCTGATTCTTTTTGCAGCCTCGTGAGAGAGGGGTTCCAAGTAGTTAAGGCTCGGCTTTGTGTCCCTCAGGCATTCCAGGAACTCCTCTGCCTCTTCCATTGTGAGCTCAGCCAGTCTTTCAAAGTTCCTTTTTTCAATTGCCTGCTCAAGCTTTCTGGCTCTTCCCTCCACAACACCCAGCCTTTTCCTGAACGCCCTGCTTGTTTCCGCAGTCATCCTCATCCCTTCTCTTGAGCTGATGCTCTTCTTCTTTTTTGTTATCAGGAACACAACGTCCACGATCTCAGGCCAGTGGCTCTCAGGGAACAATGGCTCTGCGCTTTCACCGCTCCACTTCACAAATCCCCCGAACACGCTTCTTGAGGCGCTTCCAGAGCCCTGCCTTGCCAGGGACGAAAGCTCGCTTGGGGAGAGGTCCAGCCCTGCTGCCCTGCCTGATGCTGCTGCAAGAGCCGCGAAGCCGGCTGCAGAGGAGGCGATTCCCACTCCGGCAGGGAAATTCATGACTGAGGAGACTCTCGCCTTTTCGGAAATGCCTGCCATCCCCCTCACTGCTTCAAGAAACTCTTTCACCCTTGCGAGCGCTTCCCCTCTCTGCTCCTTTCTGTTCAGCGAGAATGAGTCTTCATTGGCTTTTTCAGAGAACTCAACAGTGGTTGTGCAGGAAAATGAGCTGTCAAGTGTGAGCGATATTGAGGTGTTGAGGGGTGTTTTCTCGTTCTCATCCCTCTTGCCCCAGTACTTTATCAGGGCTATGTTTGCGCTTGCAGCAGCAGTGGCCTTCATTAAGATGGAGAAGCCTTATTGTTATAAAACCTTTTTTGTTTAGACTCTTTTTCATGCAATAACAGACAGCCTCTTGTACTTCCACATAGCCTTTATCTCAACGAGGTGCTTGAGTATGCCTGCAATGATTCCTGTGGCAACGAATGACTTGTAGGTGACTATCCCCCTCTTCTTTCCCAGGCTTATGACCATTATCCTCGGCCCGGCGCTGTATCTTATGAGTTCTTTTCCCTGCTCCAGCCTTGTTATGTTTTTTGCAGCTATCCTTGCGTGTATCTCAGCTGTCTGGGCTGTCTTCTCCTCTTTTATGCCGGTTATGTCTCCTGCCCCGAAGATGTTTTCGCATCCCTCAAGCTGCAGAAACTCATTCACCTTTACGAACCCAGTGGGAGTGAGGCATTCCCCTATCTTCTTTGAGATGCACTCTGAGTTTGGCTTGATGCCTGTGCAGAGAAATCCCAGGTCCGCCTCTACAACCCTTCCCTTGTCAGTCACGTATTTTTTGCCGTTCTTCTTGATTACCCTCTCCCTGAAAATTATCCTTACACCCTTTTCTGTGAGGAACCTTCTTGCGTATTCCCTTGCTTTTTTAGGTGTTCTTTCCATGAGCTCTGAGTTTGCATGAATCAGTGTTATGCTCTTCTCCGGGTATTTCTCAACGAGCTCTCCTGCCAGCTCAACCCCAACAATTCCCCCGCCTATTATGGCTATTCTTTTTGCCTTCCTTGTTTTTTCCGCATATTCCCTAAGATGGCTTCCCCTTGTGGATATGACAACGTCCTTCTCCTTGAATGGCTGGTTGTAGCGGGAGCCGCAGGCTATTATTGCATAGTCAAACCCCAAGACCTCCCTGGCTGTCTTAATCTCCCTGTCAGTTATTTCCCTTGCCCTTGACTTAACGAACCTCGCTTTCTTCAGGTAATCAATGTGCCTTGCCTGTATCTTCGGAAGATGATTTGGCTCAACAATCACTCTCAGAATTCCGGGGGTGAACTCAAAGTAATCCTTTGTGTCAATTAGAACAACATCAAACTGCTTTTCAAGGATTCTTGCAGCAAGTGCTCCTGCAAAGCCCCCTCCCACTACGATGACTCTCTTGCCCTTTCCTTTCTCTCTCTTTGTTTCAGGACACATTTTATGTCTGCGATGAGGAGTTGTACAGAGCAGTGTCAGGGTGGAATGCGTACCATGCAAACCAAAAAGACCTCTCCCTGTTTATGCTCTTATTTGTTTTCTCGTCAATGAATGCCACGCTGCCGGATTTGTCTCTTGTTATAATTATTTTTCGATTTCCAACAACATCGCCTAGTTCTCCTTGCTGAGAATGCCGGCCCCAGCAAAGAACCATCAAAAGCAGACAACTCCTTCGCTTATTGGCGAATTAAAAAAATAAAAAACAATTTTTTATTCCTTGTCCACAGCTAGTGCTCCTGGCCCTGTCAGGTACAGGCTCACCAATGCAGCGATGCCGACCAGGTGGAACAAAATCATTATCTTGTTTGCAGCCAAGTCCGGCAGGTAAACAGTCACTGTTGCCACCACAAGAATGACCAGCAGGGGCCACACGCTGTATTTTACTTTGTACCCAATGAGCACTGTAAGGCCGAATACAAGCTCTGACAGCAGCAGCACCCATCCGAAGAATGCTGGCGCAGGAAAGCCTATATTTCCAAGCATGCCGATTATGCCGGCAGGAGCCATCAGCTTGCCCCAGCCAGGGATAATAAACAGCAGCCCAAGTCCAAGCCTCAGCACACTCGGTCCGTAGTCCTCTATTTTTGCTTTTTTCACAAAACCACCCCCATAGCGCTTTTTATACCGGGAGATTTTTTTGTTTTATTAATTTATCTCTTGTTTTTGCTTTTAAGGCAGCATCAAGGGTAAAAACGCCCTTAGCGGGTTCTCCTTTGCAGAGAAATGTCAGGGATGCATATAAGCCCTTCTTTTTGTCATCAAAACTTTGTTTTGTTGTTTGCAGCAAAATATTTAATAACAAAGGGGCAACTCCAAAGGCATGGGATACACAATAATAGCCCCCCTCGGGGACAACATAAAGGCGTTGTTCATAGGCATCAAGGAGTTTCCAACAGAGCGAGTGATTCTTCTGACTCCCAGGGATGCTCTTTCAAGAGCAAGAAGCATAGGCAAGAAGCTTGAGGAATTCACAATTCCAGTGGAGATAATGCACCTCACAGAAAACGTCATGGAGAGCATGTTTGAGAGCTTCGGCAAGATATGCTCTGTTTACGACAACGACGACATCATAGTTAACGTTGCCACAGGAGACCGCATAACAACATGCGCTGCACTCAGCGCTGCGTACGCCAACGGCCTCAAAGCCATCGGAACAATGGGGAACCGCACCATGATGATGCCCATAATGAAGCTGTCCTATTGCAACCAGATAAGCGGCAACAAGATGGCCATACTCAAAGAGCTTGACGGCAAGGGATGGGTGCCCCTGAACGAAATAAGCGGCAACCTCTCAATGTCAGTGTCGCTCTTGTCATACCACATAAACGGGAACTTCAAGTACAAGGGCCTGAAAGAGCTTCGCCTTGTTGAGGTAAAAGAGCAGAACAAGAACCTTTTCGTGAAGCTCTCTGATCTGGGCAGGCTTCTCCTCAAGGGATACATACCTCCAAAGCAGGAATGCGTTCCCTCAGCGAGGTGACTCCTGTTCCGATGATGCTCGTCTTTGCGGAGCATCAGAGAAGACTTTTCAGTGCGATTATGCGCGAAGAAACTGAGGTGGCACAATGAACCAAGAAATCCAGCTTAATTTTTCAGGCACATGCGGCTTCACAAAAAATGAGATGCTGGCAGCAGCAAAAAGGCTTCTTCCGGAGATAAGAAGAATGCAGAAGGCAAGAGCCAGCAGATACAGCGACGAGAGGGCATCAATAAACCTTCCTGATGATTCAGAGATGTTGCACACAGTCATAAGGGAAGCGTCCAAAAAAAAACGTTTCAAGCCAGCAGCCGTGGTGGTTGCTGGAATCGGCGGGAGCAATTTGGGAACAATTGCTGTGCAGGAGGCTCTCCTTGGGCAGAACCACAACCTTCTAAACAAAGCTCCAAAAATTTATTACGCTGACACAACAGACCCTGAAAAGATAAACGACATAATTCTCCTTATGAGGCAAGAGCTGGAAAAGAAAAGAAACGTTGTTCTCATCGGGGTGAGCAAGTCAGGCGGCACAACAGAGACAATAGCGAACTTTGAGGTGCTTCTAAAAACCCTGAAGTCATACAAAAAGAACTTCAGGGAACTCGTTTCAGTCATCACGGACAAGAACTCATCCTTCTGGAACCTTGCCAAAGACTCAGGGTTCTCCGCTCTTGAAATACCGAAAAAAGTCGGGGGAAGGTACTCGGTGTTTTCTCCTGTGGGGCTGTTCCCCCTTGCCCTGCTTGGGGCGGACATCCGCGAATTGCTTGAGGGCGCAAGGAGGATGAGGGACAAGTGCCTCAGCACCAACCTACTTGAAAACCCTGCTGCGCTCAGCGCATCCCTCATATGGCTTCACAGAAAGAAAGGAGTGAGGATCCACGACTTCTTTGTTTTCTCCACGAGGCTTGAGAGCGCAGGGAAGTGGTACAGGCAGCTTATGGGGGAAAGCATAGGCAAGGAAAAGGACAGGGGGGGCAGAATAGTCAGCGAGGGCATAACCCCCACTGTGAGCATCGGCTCAACCGACCTTCACTCAATGGCCCAGCTCTACCTCGGCGGCCCGGCAGACAGATTCACAACCTTTATCAAGGTCAGAAAGTTCAGAAACAAGGCGCAAATACCCAAGTGGCGGGCCTACGACAAGCTCGTTCCTCACATCCAGGGAATTCAGCTTGAGGTGGTGACGGGAGCAATACTTGAAGGGGTGAAAAAGGCGTACATGAAGAAGGGCAGGCCCTTTGTTGAGGTGGAGCTTCCGGAAATATCGGCATTTGCCATGGGGCAGCTGCTTCAGTTTAAGATGATTGAGATGATGTACGTGGGGTTTTTGCTCAACGTGAATCCCTTTGACCAGCCGAATGTGGAGGAATACAAGGTTGAGACAAAGAGGATTCTCTCAAGAATGCATGAGGTGTGAAAAATGGCTGAAAATCTTCAAATAGGATTTGCAGGGCTTGGAAGAATGGGAAAGAACATGGTGAAGAGGCTTCTCGGGGCACACCACAGCGTAGTTGTGTGGAACCGCTCGCCTGGGCCTGTGGAGGAAGCGGCAAAGGAGGGAGCAATCCCGGCCAGCACACTGAAGGAGCTGGCGCAGAAGCTGGAGTCAAAACCCAGGGTTGTGTGGTTCATGCTTCCCGCAGGGGATGTGACAGAAGAGAAAATAAACGAAATAGTTCCTTTCCTTGACAAGGGCGACATAATAATTGACGGCGGAAACTCAGATTTTCACGACTCGCTCAGGAGGCACAGGGAGCTGGCTGAAAAAGGCCTGCTTTTTCTTGACATCGGGGTGAGCGGAGGCCTTGAAGGGGCAAAGAGCGGATACTGCATGATGGTGGGGGGGTCCCCGGATGCTTATGAAACAATAAAACCCTTTCTTGATTCGCTGTGCATGAAAGAAGGATACGCGTATATGGGCGAGGGAGGCTCGGGGCACTACGTCAAGATGGTGCATAACGCGATTGAGTACGGGATGATGCAGGCAATAGCAGAGGGATTTGACCTCCTTGCAAACGGGCGCTTCAAGAATCTCGACCTCCTGAAGATAAGCAGGGTGTGGAACCATGGAAGCATAGTCAGGTCATTCCTGATGGAGTGCGCGGAGAAATCATTTGAGCACAGCAGCGAGCTTTCAGGGCTTAAGCCATTCGTGCAGGACAGCGGAGAGGGGAAGTGGGCAGCAATAGAGGCAGTGGAGCACAGCGTTCCCTTTGTTGTGAACACCTACGCTTTGCACGCAAGGTACATTTCAAGGCAGGACAACTCCTTCGCGTTCAGGATTCTCGCTGCAATGCGAAACGTCTTCGGCGGCCACCCTGTCAAGAGGCCTGAAGAGAGCAAGTGAATGAGCAATATGAGAATAATTGAGTGCAAGGACTCAGCGGAGCTTGAAAAAGAGGGCGTTGGTTTTGTTAGAAGCAGGATTCAGGAATCAGTATCTGAAAGAGGGCTGGCTGTTGTCGCCCTTCCCGGCGGAAGGAGCGTAACAGGGCTGCTTGACGCGCTTTCCAATGCACAGGGGATTGAATGGAAAAACGTCCATGTTTTTCTTGCTGACGAGAGGGTTGTGCCTGTTGAAAGCAGCGAGAGCAATTTCAGGGTTGTTAAGGAGCACTTGCTTGACAACCTGATTCAGAAGAGAACAATGCCGAAAGAAAACGCGCACCCCCTCATACTCAATAATGGCGAAAAAATAGGTTCAGTGCTTTCAGATTACTCCCGCGAAATTGAGAAACTGGGAGGGCCTGACCTGTTAATCCTCAGCGCTGGAGAGGACTGCCACATCGCCTCGCTCTTCCCGCACTCCCCCGAGCTCGCTGATGCCTCCCCCCAGTACCTCCTTGTTGAAAACGCCCCAAAGCCCCCTTCTCTCAGAGTCACTATGCCCCCCTCAATGATTAAGTCCGCCAAATCAGCAGTTCTTCTTTTTGTTGGAAAACACAAGGCAGAGGCATTCGCAAGATTCATGAGAAACGAGGCTGTTGAGAGCTGCCCTGCGAGACTGCTTGCAGGAATCAAGGATCTCCTTGTGCTCTCTTTCCGGGCGGGTGAGGGATGATGACTGGGAAAAGCACTGAGAAAAGACACGAAAGCACCCTGACCGTTGTGATATTCGGGGCAACAGGGGACCTGACAAAAAGAAAGCTCATTCCTGCCTTGCACACCCTGAACAAGAAAGGGTTTTTTCCCAAGAACACGAACATTGTCTGCGTTGCAAGAAGAAGCATGGGCAGGGAGGAGTTCATCCAGCACCTTCAGCCAGAATCCTTCATAAAGCACTACGATGAGGAAGAGTTCTCAGGATTTGCGAAGAAGCTCCACTACCTTCAGGCCTCGTTTGACAGGAACTCATTTGCAAAAATTTCAAAGAGAGTCTCAGAATTGGAGAAGAACCCGGGCTCTGCGAATAGGATGTTCTACATGGCTACCCCTCCCTCTGTCTTCAGCGCCATCGTGTCCCTGATTCACGAAACCCCTCTTGCAAAAGGCAGGGGTTGGAAGCGCATCGTGTTTGAGAAGCCCTTCGGCTACGACCTTGACTCTGCCAAGAAGCTGAACAAGGAAATCTGCAAGCTCTTTAAGGAAGAACAGATTTACAGAATTGACCACTACCTTGGAAAAGAGCTTGTCCAGAATATAATGACATTCAGGTTTGAGAACGCCATATTCGAGCAATTGTGGAGCAGCGAGCACATTGACAATGTCCAGATAACATTTGCCGAAACACTCGGAGTGGAGGGAAGGGGAAGCTACTACGAAAGGGCAGGGGCGCTGAGAGACATAGTTCAGAACCACATAATGCAGCTCATCTCCCTTGTGGCAATGGAAAGGCCTGAGTCAATTCACCCCCAGCACCTGAGAAACGAGAAGGTGAAGGTCCTCAACTTACTGAAACCCCTCTCGCCAAGGGGTGTGGTTTTCGGGCAGTACGGAAGGGGAAATATACATGGCCAGCCTGTTCCCGGCTACAGGGAGGAAGAGGGAGTGAGCAATGACTCAAAGACAGAGACGTTCGTTGCCCTGAAGACATTCATTGACGCCCCGAGGTGGAATGGAGTGCCATTCTACATAAGAACAGGGAAAAGGATGAAAGAAGCATTTGTGGAGGTGAACCTGGTCATGAAGAGCCATGAGTGCAGGCTTTTCTCACGCTCTGCGGGCTACAAGGGGTACAACGTGATAAGCATAAGGATACAGCCGCAGGAAGGGATAGCAATAGGCTTCAACTCCAAGATACCCGGTTCAATGCTTCTACATCCTGTTACTATGGAGTTCTGCCACTCCTGCGAGTTCGGAACAAACACTCCTGAAGCCTACGAGAAGCTGATAAGCGACATAATCGCAGGGGACCAGACCCTGTTCACGAGATGGGATGAGGTGGAGGCGAGCTGGCGCTACCTT
>CAYVGP010000006.1:0-17143 GCA_964451135.1 uncultured Methanosarcinales archaeon | reverse complement strand
AGACTTATCGAGAAAACAAAAAATCTTAGTGTGATTAGTCTGCATAATTAAATTTTACAAGAAAAAGCATCGGACAAACGTAAACTTAAAATTTTGCCAAAAGGATAAGCGGGATAAGCGCAAGTGAACAAGCACCTCCTGTAATGAAAAAGAACAGTAAAAAAGAAGCAAGAGAACCAAAAGTGTTTTAACGCAAGCGCTTAGTTTTCTTGAGAATGAATATGTAAGCTGGAACGAAAGGATTTGCAGTTTTTAACATAAATTCAGGAATATGTTTGAGTAAGGGCTGAAAAAATTTTAACTCATCAAGATAGAATTTATCAGGATGTTTAATAACTTCCAATGTGAAATTTATGAAATGAAATTTTTGTTTGACTAAACTCACTAGTCTATAATAAGACAAAGGATTTATGTCCCAAACTTTGTTCTTCGTTAATTTCAAGTAAAAGCAACTCGTAGTTTTAGGCAACCAAGAAAGAAAAGGCAAGTTATGATGGGGTTCTATCAACCAAAACTTATTGGGTGTTGCCAAATAGGCGATTCCTGATTCTTTGAGAACCCTGTGCATTTCAGAAAGGTGTGCCTCTTGATTCAAGATGTGTTCTATGACGTGATTAGATATGACTACATCAAAATGGTTATCCGGAAAAGGTAATTTTTCGTTGCGGACAAGTCTGAACGTGAACCCTTCTTTAAGCAATCGTTCATCATGAACATCTACACCTATAGTTTGTTTTGCATGTTTAGATATTTCATAAGCAATAACTCCCGAGCCGGTTCCCACTTCAAGAACCCGACACTTCTTGAGATCTTTAAATTCTCTAAGAACTGCAATGATTTTGTTCGCTTTTTTTTGTCTAGAAGATGCATCCAATACGGCGTGACTGCGAGGAGATTTTAACATAATGTGAGAGAAGAATGTGTTACTTAAATAAGTTTAGTTGAAATAGTGAGGGCGAACTAACCCGCAAATGATCCCGCTTTTTAAGCAAATTGAACAATTGTTAAAATTGTTAATGGGGCTTTCCCTCAGAAGGAGAATAGCAGTGCTGGCAGTGAAGAAATGAATGGTTTAACTGCAATTCAAGTCAACTTCCTGTACGCCTCATCAAACTTCTTTGCTACGATGTTCCACTCAAAGTTTTTCCTCACGAATTCCTGTCCATAACGAGCAAGGCGACTTCTCAGCTTATTATCGCTGAGCAGCTCAATGATGGCGTCTGCAAGTTTTTCCGGGTCTTTTTGAGGCACCAGGAGTCCTGTTTTCCTGTGTTTGATAATGTCGGGAATGCCGCCGACGTCAGTTCCTATTGCAGGAGTGCCGCACGCAAGGCTCTCTAAAAAGACAACTCCCAATCCCTCTGTGTCGCCTTTGCTGTCAATAATAGAGGGGCCCACAAAAAGAGTCGCTCCTGCATACAATGGCACAATGTCCTCGTTGGGCAGCCGCCCCAAGAGCCTGATGCTCTTTTCAAGCCCCATCTCCAGTATCAATGCTTTAACGCTGTCAAAATCAGGGCCTCCGCCTACCATGACAAGAACGAGCTCGGGATGCAACTCAAGCACCTTCGGCATGGCTCTTATGAGATAGGGCAGTCCCTTCTTCTCAACAAATCTTCCCAGGTACATGATGTATTTTTCTGGGAGAGAGAATTTCTTTCTGACTCTTGTAACAGCAGCCTTGTCTTTCTTGTAATAGCTTGTATCAATCCCGATGGGGATCACTCGTATTTTGTCAGTCCTGTGAATATTCAACAAAAAATTCTTTGTGTATGTGCTGTTAGCAACGCACAGGTCGCTGTTTTTAAGAATGATTTTTATTAACAATCTCAGAAAGCTGGATTTCATGGGGAATATGTCCGCTGCGTGGGCAGAAACACCGTAGCGTATCCCGAGCATCTTTTTTGCAATCAATGCAACAATTCCATGAGGAATCAACCAGTTGGCTTGTATAAAGTCCGCCTTTTCCCTTCTAGCTATTCTGAGCGTTGCAACAATCTCAGCAAGAAAAAATAATGGCAGCTGCACTTTTGCAAGGAAATAGCGCTTAAGGTTTAGTAGCATGCCTCCATTGTAGCAGAGCTTCTGCATGGAAGGAGGCCAGAAGTACTTAAAGCGATACACTCTAAGATGACCCAGGGTTTCAACACCTTTTGCTCCAGCATGATGCGGAGCCAAAACTGTCACAGAATACCTCTTTTTTGCCAGTTCATTGTTTAGAAGGAAAATGTGATAGGATTCAGTATCGTTCTTCCAGCGAGGAAACGCTGAACCAACCAGAACGAGTAGTTTTTTGATCTTCATGAGACAAAAAGAACAGAGAAAGGTTTATAAAATTAATTGTTCTGCTGAATTATCAGATAATCCTCCGCAAAAAACCAATTTCTTTAAAAAGATATTGCGCTTTTCTCAGCAGCATCGCATCTTAAAACAGCTTCCTGTTTTTCATTGCCCATTCTGCGAGCTTCCTGACTCCCTCTTCCGGGGAAACCTTTGGCTCCCAGCCGAGGGCTTTTTTTGCCGCCCTTATGTCGGAGATGTACACCTTCTGGTCTGAGGGCCGCCATTCCTTGAAGGAAACCCTGCTTCTTTTTCCTGTTATGTTCTCAAGCAAATCAAGCAGTTCAAGCAGGGACAGCGTGTTTTTCGGGCCTCCCCCTGTGTTGAAGACTCCGTGCTTGAGCCTGCTGTTTATGAATTTGTCGTAAATAGACACCAAATCAGACACGTAAAGAACGTCCCTCACCTGCCTTCCGTCCCCGTATATCGTTATCGGCTTTCCCAGCATGGTTGCTATCGTGAACCACGCAACCCATCCCTGGTCCTCCACGCCGAACTGCCTTGTGCCGTAAATGCAGCTCATCCTGAACACTCCTGTTCTGAGGCCGTAGGTCTTGGCGTAGTCCTGGACGTAGTGGTCTCCTGCGAGCTTTGAGCACCCGTAGGGGGTGTGCTCGCAGAGGTCAGTGGAAAAGGTCTCGGGGATTCCCTTGGAGTATTTTTTCTCAAATGCGTACCGCTTTTTTCTTCTAAGAATCCTTACCTTGTTGACGTTCTCCCCGTAAACCTTGTTTGTTGAGGCGTAAACAACTGTGCTGATGTCGTTCTTTCTGGCTGCCTCAAGCACGTTGAAGGTTCCCAAAGCATTCACAGTGAAGTCCTCTTTGGGATGATTGAGGGAGGTTGTTACTGCGGTCTGGGCCGCTGTGTGCACCACAACGTCACAGCCCTTTGACGCCTGCTGCACGTTTCTCAGGTTTGTTATGCCGGTGTTTTTGTACTTGACATTGGGAAACTTCTTCAGAAGCTTCAGGTTGTAGTCAAGGTTGGGTATCTTCTTTTTCAGGAGTTTTGCTCTCCAGAGGTTGTCCAGCACCACAACTTCGTGGCCCTTTTTTGCGTAGTGCTCTGAGACATGGCTCCCCACGAATCCTGCTCCTCCTGTTACCAGCACTTTCATTTCATTCCGCCCCCGTTGTTTTTTTAAACCATTCAACAGTTCTTTTAAGCCCTTCTTCAAGGCTTACCTTGGGCTCCCAGCCAAGCAGCTTTTTCGCCAGAGAGATGTCGGGCTGCCTGACTTTGGGGTCGTCCTCCGGGAGTGGCTTGAAGGATATTTCGCTTTTGCTTCCTGTCACTTCAAGCACCTTCTTTGCGAACTCAAGTATTGTGTATTCCTGCGGGTTGCCGAGATTAACAGGCTCATTCACATCAGACAACAGAAGCCTGTAAAGCCCTTCTATCAGGTCGGAAACATAGCAGAATGACCTTGTCTGGGTTCCGTCGCCGAAAACAGTTAATGGTTCGTTGTTCAACGCTTGCGTAATAAAGGCCGGGACCACTCTCCCGTCGTCTTTCCTCATTCTGGGGCCGTAAGTGTTGAATATTCTCGCAATCTTTGTGTCAACGCTGTGGATGCGGTGGTACGCCATTGTGAGTGCCTCTGCGTACCTCTTCGCCTCGTCGTAGCATCCGCGAACCCCTACGGGGTTGACATTGCCCCAGTAGGTCTCTGGCTGGGGGTGCACGAGGGGGTCTCCGTACACCTCCGAGGTTGAGGCGAGAAGAAACCTTGCTTTTTTTGCAAGCGCCAATCCAAGGCAGTTAAGCGTGCCCATGCTTCCTGCCTTGAGGGTTTGTATCGGGATTTTCTGGTAGTCAACAGGGGAGGCAGGTGATGCGAGGTGCATTACTGCGTCAAGATCCCCCTCTACAGCGATGTGCTCGTAAACGTTGCGGTTCATCAATGTGAAGCCCTTTCTTCCTGTGAGGTGCTCCACGTTTCTTTTTGAGCCGGTTATGAAGTTGTCAAGGCATATTACCTCGTGCCCCTTTTCAAGGAGAAACTCGCACATGTGGCTTCCGAGAAATCCCGCCCCTCCTGTCACAAGCACCCTCATCTTTACCTCCCAACACCCATGTAATCAAATCCCGCTTCTGTGACTTCTCGGGACTCGTATATGTTTCTGCCGTCAAAAACAAGGGGAAATGCCATTCTCTTCTTAAGCTCTGCCCAGTCAGGGTTCCTGAACTCGTCCCATTCGGTAAGAACCAGGAGAGCGTGAGCATTGTGTGCTGCGTCCAGGGGCTTTGAGGCGTAAATGATGTCAGGAAACACCTTTTTGGCGTTCTCCTCTGCAACAGGGTCAAAGGCCGAGACCTCTGCCCCCTCGTCAAGCAGCTTCCTGATTATTGTTATTGAGGGCGCCTCCCTGATGTCGTCGGTTTTGGGCTTGAAGGAGAGCCCCCACACCGCTATTCTTTTTCCTGAGAGCTTTCCGAGCTTTTCTTTGATTCTTGAAACAGGAGAGAGCTTCTGCCTCTCGTTCACATTGTGCACTGATTCCAGAATCTCTGCGCCGCAGCCGTGCTTTTTCAGGGTGTGTATCAGGGCTTTCACGTCCTTGGGGAAGCAGCTTCCCCCGTAGCCGATGCCTGCCTGAAGGAAGCGGGGGCCTATTCTTGAGTCCAGCCCCATTCCCTTTGCCACGAGCTTTATGTCAGCCCCTATTTTTTGGCAGAGGCAGGAGAGCTGGTTCATGAAGCTTATCCTTGTTGCGAGCATTGCGTTTGAGGCATACTTTATCATCTCCGCGCTTTTTATGTCTGTGAAGAGTATCGGCTTGCCTGTTCGTTCTATGTCGCGGTACAGCTCAGCCATTATTTTTCTGGCTTTCTCTGACTCAACGCCTATCACTATGCGGTCAGGGTTGAGGAAGTCCTTTACCGCCTCCCCTTCCCTGAGAAACTCGGGGTTTGAGACAAGGTCAAACTCGTGGCCGTTTGCCCCTGATTTCTTTATTACCTCCTTCACCTTTTCAGCTGTGCCAACAGGGACCGTGCTCTTGTCCACTACCACTGTGTATTTGTTGATGTATCTCCCTATATCCTCTGCTGCCTGAAAGACATAGGAGAGGTCTGCCTCGCCGTCGTCCCCCTGGGGGGTGCCGACTGCTATGAATATTACTTCGCCGTGCTCTATCGCGCTTTTCTTGTCTGTTGTGAAGCTCTGCCTGCCTTCCCTGGCGTTTATCTCTATTATGTCCCTCAGCCCCGGCTCGTATATGGGAACTATTCCCTTGTTGAGTTTGGCTATCTTTTCCTTGTCTATGTCAAGATTGACGACTTCGTGGCCCAGGCTCGCGAAGCAGCTCCCTGTGACAAGGCCGACATAGCCGGTGCCTATGACTGTTATTCTCATAAGCGAAGGCATTCAAAGCCCGTTTTTATGTGTTATGATAAAAAGGGGCGCGGAAAAAGCCCTGCTCTGCTGATTTTTGTCCCGGCTGCGCAGGAAGAGAGGCCGGGCTGAGAGTTGCTCGTGACGCAAATGCCGGGCAGATAAATTGGCTTGGGGCAGGGAAGATTATGCAGGAGAAAAAGGCCTTGTGAAAGCAGGCGTTGCGGAAGCTTTCAGCTGAGCCTCTTGAATGCCTTTATGAGGTGCATCCTGCCTTTCACAGCTGCGTAAATCTTCTCTATTTCCTCAGGGGTGAAGTCAACTATTCCCGAGGAGTTCCTGCCGCGGAAGCACACAGAGACTGATTCGTTCGCAGGGTGAAAGAGGTCCTCGTTTATGAGTATTTCCTTAACTGAGCCGCTTGTCTCAACCCTTACCACTCCGTCCTGGTTTTCTTTCTTGAGTTTTATTTTCATAAAACCACCCCGTAGCTACTTAAGAATAGTGGCTGATATTTAAGGTTTTGGATTAGAAAGCGTTGATAGTTGGGTTAAGAGCCTGTGATATGCAGAGATGTTCAGCACCGCTTATCCCGACAATACCGGGGGTGCTGGGAAGGGGTGCGGCAATCGGAGAGGCAACGGAGAAGGGGCGGGGTTGCTTATTTTCAATATTGAAAATAATTAGATTTTTAAATGGACGCTGGTTCCTCATGTTTAGACGGCCACAGGGGCCTGGATCTACCCGAACCCGTTTCGATCTCGGAAGTCAAGCAGGCCTCCGTTCCGTGCAGTACTGTTCTTTGAACGGGAAACACGGAAAGCTGTCGACCCTTTTTTTCTGATTTTTCTAATTAAAAAGAAAGAAAAAAACGGAAAAAGCTAGTCCTCTGCCTCTGCAGAGTCCTTCTCAAGCACAACCCTGTAGTACTCCACAGGCTTTATGTCTGTTATGACGGTTTTGTGCACAAGGAACCTGCCGTCCTGGCTCTTCAGTATCTTGGTTTCCACTATGGGCATCCTCTTCAGCTGTTCCTGCCTTTTTTCCTCAAGACTCATTCTCGCACCTCCGCTGTTTTTCCTGAGCATGAAAGCAGAAACAATTAATTCTTAATTGTGAAAAGAGCGGAGAAATTACGCAGGGAAACGCAAGAAACCCGCGCAATGCTGCCCTGCTTCCGCAATGCGGCAGAAACTATCCGCTAACCAGAATCCTCTTGTTCTTCGGCTCTGCCTGCTCCACCCTCAGTTTCCCTTTCCTGAGCCCCTTCAATGATTCCTTGTCCCTCGCCTTTGCAGCCTCCTCAATAAGCCCCTTCACCTCTGCGTAATGCTCGTAGATGAAGTTGGCTGTTGCCTCTGCCTCCTCAATCTTTGAGGCAAGGGCTTTGACTGTTTGCTGCTGCTCCTCCAGAATCCTTTTCAGGCGCTCCATCTCGGCATTCTCCCGCTCCTCCAGAATCCTTTTTTTCCTGTGAATGTGCTCGTTCAAAGAAACCTTCTCAATCGCTTCAGAGAAGCTTGAGGCAGGCTCCTTTTCCTGAAACTCCCTGCTAATAAGGGGAAAGGGGTATGCGTCAACAGGAACCCCTTCCTCCAAGACCACGAATGGCTCGGGTTCCTGCTCAATCACCCCCCTGAGCTCCTTCCAGAGCGCCCCGAGCTGGGCCTTGCTCAGCTCCCTTGATTCCTTTTCTACGCCCGCCCTTGCCAGAACCTCCTCTGAGTACAAACCGCCGAGCCCCACGTCAATGGCGAGGGCCTTGACAACAGACTCCCTGTCAGAAGCAGCTATGGTGGCTGCAAACTCCTCAAACCCTGCAGAACAAACATCTATCCTTGAGACAGGGGGCTCGTACTCAACGCCCCCCCTCAAAGACCTATCCTTCCATTTCTTAGGATAAAGAACTGACACTATTTTTTTTTCAGAATTGCAGAGCACGATGTTGCCTGTGCTGAAAAGCTCTGCGATAAGGACGCACTCCCTGTCTTTGGAGGCAAACACGAACCTGACAATCCTCTCAAACCCGGGCTGGCTGACTTCCTTCAGGAACATGCCCGAGATGTGCCTTCTCAGGGCAAGGCAGAACGCAGGGGGCTCAATGCTGGACTCAAAGCGACGGGATGAGAGGTAGGCGACGTCGGGAAGCTCAACCCTGAGGATTCTCTGCCCTGCGCCAGAGACGTGAAACACGAAGGAGAAGGTGTTTCTGCCTGCCTGGTATATTTTCTGCAGCCTGCCCCCTTTCAAGGAAGAGAATTCCCTAACCAGAAAGGCGTAGTCAATGGACGATAGCTGGCGCATAAAGAGCGGAAGAGAGCTGGTTATAAAAAATTTCTGGTAGTCCCCGCAATGCCTGCCCCGCGCAGCCCCTTCTTACAGGAACAAGCTCCTGCTGCCAAGCCGAGTTTCCCGCAGCCCCTCCTCACCCGAGAAACTGGCGCAGCCACGCAGCCCTTGTCACGTTCTCCTCCAGAACCCCGACTCTCCTGTGCGCGTAGTCGTCCCTTATTATGGACGTGACTTTTTTGTGGGCGTGGTCCTCCTCAAACTCAGCGATGCTCATCGCGAACTCAGCGTCCTCCCTGCACTGCCTCGGAAACATCGGGAGGTTGTCCTTGTTCAGGAACCTCAGGGCTGAGCCGAGGTCGCTGAGAAATCCGGGGTAGAACTCAGGAATCCTCTCAACGTCCTTTTCCCTCAACGCGCCCATGCCAAGAACCTCGGGCGGAAAGCCGAGAGAGTAAAGGGCTGCGCAGAAGGTTATCGCCCGGGGAAGCTTGACGTCCCCTGAAGAGCGCGAATAGCCGAAGAGCCCTATGTGAAGCTTTCTCAGCCTTCTCTTGGGAACAAAAGGGGCGAAATCATTCACTATCCCTGCTATCTCCCTTATCTCGTTCTGGTACCTCTCAGAAGTCTTTGAGAACACCTCCATGGCGAAATCCTCGTCAACGTAAAGGGGCCTTCCTCTCTTGGTGGAGGAAACCTCCTCAATAGAGCTGCGAACATCCTCCTCGGGATAATCGTACTTGAAAGCGCTCTGGGCGGTGAAAGTCTGCACGCTCGGATAACCCTTCACAACGCTGCCGGCGTTTGAAGGCGTGAAGTTCCCCCGGAACGGCGCTGAGCCGCACCCTATTATGGGGTAAATGTCAACAGAGAGTTCCTCCTCAGCACGGCTGAGTCGCTGAAGCGCTGTCTTTCCAAGCAGAACCGCTCCCAGGTTGCCGTAGTTCAGGGCAGGGTCGCTCCTCGCAAGCCACACCCTCTGGTAGTCCTGCACCTTGTCTTTCTCAACAAACTCCCTCACAGAGAGATGCGCGTTCAGCATCCCCTCCTTGTCCTCAAACAGAGGGATGACTCTTACGCCTTCTGGGCTGAAGGGCCCTATCCATTCCGCTACGCTTACGTCCCCCTCCATAACCTCCTTGTGCTGCTTGCCGCACACAAACTTCCTGTAATAGCTTGAAACCCTGAGGATGTCCCTTGCGCCGGAAGCCATGGGCACAGCAACCTCGAATATAGGCGCGATGCCCTCTCCGTAAAATGTCCTTGCTATGTCAAAGCTGCGGGGAATGCTTTCCAGCGTTTCAAGAAGCACCTTTGCCTCTGTCCTCTCAACATTCGGGTTCGGCACCCTGAGTGTCAGGAACCTCTCCCTGCCGAGCCTTGTTTTTGAGAAGAAGGGCTCGTACCTTGTCAGGAGCTTCTTGACAACAAAGCTGTCCACCTCCTTTCCCTCGCAGTCCCACAGCTGCTCTTCTATTTTGAGGTGGGAAAAGGCGTAGAATGCCTCCTTGACCTCGTCTTCCTGCTGCATAACAGGGCTGTTTGAGAAAAAGGGAGCCCTGACGTTGTCAGGGTGCTGCGTGGACATAATCCGGGGTATTCTCATCAACAAAAAAGAAAGACAGATGTTTTTTATTGGTTTCTCTTCTTCACCCACTCAGAAAACCTTCTCACTCCCTCAGAAATCCTGCTCTCGCTTGTTGAGTAGCTCATCCTCACATGCCCCTCCCTGCCGAACGCAGAGCCGGGAACAAGCGCTATGCCCGCCTCTTCCAGGAGCCTCTCGCAAAGCGCGAGGGAGTCAGGAACCTCCTCACTCAGTATTCCTGAGATGTCAGGAAACACGTAAAAAGCACCTTCCGGCTCCTCGCACCTTATTCCGGGAATGCTTCTCAGCCCTGAAACAATGATGTCCCTGCGCTTCTTAAATGCTGCTTTCATCTCAAGCACAGAGTCCTGCGGGCCCTCAAGAGCGGCAAGCGCGGCCTTCTGGGATATTGAGCAGGGGTTTGAGGTCTGGTGGCTCTGAAGAGCTGACATGCCCTTGATTATTTCAGATGGCCCTGCAACGTAGCCGATGCGCCAGCCTGTCATTGAGTAGGTCTTGCTCACAGCGTTCACCACCGCCGTGATTTTCTTGGCTTCCCCGCTGAGCTGCGCAGGGCTGACAACCTCTTCGCTGTACGAGAAGTGCTCGTAAACCTCGTCAGAAACAATCAGGATGTTTTTTTCCACGCAAATTCCGGCAAGCTCCGCAAGGGTTTCCCTGGGAATCACTTTTCCTGTGGGGTTGCAGGGGCTGTTGAGTATCACCGCCTTGGTCTTGTCGCTAATTGCCCTTGAGAACTCCTCAAGAGGAATGTTGAACTTCGGGTCTGTCTCAACAACAACCGGAATTCCTCCTGCCTGCTTCACCTGCTCAAGGTAGCTGACCCAGTAGGGCGCAAAGACTATCACCTCGTCCCCGGGGTTCAGGATTGTCTGGAAAAGGTTGTAGAGTGCGTGCTTTGCCCCGCACGTCACAATCACGTTTTCCTCTCCGTACTCCAGCCCGTTCTCCCTCCTCAGCTTTTCCACAATCGCGCTTTTAAGCTCAGGAATGCCTGAAGCAGGGGTGTAATAGGTGAAGCCAGAGTCTATGGCAGTTTTTGCAGCCTCTTTGACGTGCTCAGGAGTGGGAAAGTCCGGCTCGCCTGCTGCAAACACAAGCACGTCCCTCCCCTTCCTTATCATCTCCTTAGCCCTTGCTGTTATGGCAAGCGTCTGGCTTGGCGTTATTGAGGAAACCCTGTCTGAAAGCATGGCGTTGGGATAAATCAGGGATTCTTATAGCTTGCGATAATCGCTTCCTTTATCCCTCAACACCGAGAATTTCCGAAAAAATCCTGCGGTCATTCCCAGAAAAAAGAACAACCCTCACGAGCTTCAGGGAGCGGAAGGGAAACTCCTCAAAGGCCTGCCTCATTATTCTGGCGCATTCTTCTTTGGGGTAGCCGTAAGCGCCTGTAGAGATGGCAGGGAATGAGATGCTGCTCAGGTTGCGCTCCTCGGCAAGCCTGAGGGAGTTCAGGAAGCAGCTTTTCAGCACAAGGGACTGGTCCTTTTTCGGGTTGTAGACAGGTCCCACAGTGTGGATGACGTATTTCGCCTTCAGGTTGAAAGCAGGGGTTATCACCGCCTCTCCCGGGGGAAGCCCGTGGGGATACTGCTTTTTCCGTATCTCCCTGCACGCCTCCAACAGCCGCGGCCCTGCCGCCCTGTGGATTGCGCCGTCAACCCCTCCGCCGCCGAGAAGAGACGAATTCGCTGCATTGACTATCGCGTCTGTCTCCTCCTCTGTTATGTCCCCTCTCGCTGTTTCTATCCTTGCTTTGTAAGCCATTCTTCGTTCTCCCTGAACTTCCTCTCCAAAACCCCCGCAAGCTCAGGGCTGTTGCGGTAGTATACGTCGGGAATGTTCAGGACCAGTGTTTTTTCAGCTATTCCCTCGCCTGCGAGCTGCTTCAGGCGGAGCAGGTGCTCCTCTTCCATAACAACGACCCTGTCAGCCCATTCAACCCTTTTCACAATCTCATCAGGACTGGCGGAGAAAACACCGATGTAGTCTGCCTCGTCCCCGGGATGAAGCCTTTCCCACAGCTCTGCCGCGGTGGGGCTTCTCTGAAGGCCGTAGCTGCACACGAAGAGGAGTTTCATAAGAACAAGGAGGGAGAGTTTCTTATTATTTCTTTTGTTGGGCTGAAAATAAAGGAAAAAATTACTTTGAGTGCATTTTTGGAATGACCTTGTAGGCAATGAGGGCTGAGGCAATGATGACTGCCCAGAACACAGTGAAAGACACGAGCCGCAGGGCGAGCAGCACGAGGTTGGCGACAAGGGCTGCGGCGATTGCTGCTGCCAGAAGCTTCTTCGCGTTCATTTGACTGTCACGCTCTTCGCCAAGTTTCTCGGCTTGTCAATCGGCAGCTTGTTTAGCCTTGCGATGTGGTAGCTCAGGAGGTGGCCGATTATGCAGGCGTAGATGGCGAACTCGGCGTCTCCTGAGTCAGGAACAACGAAGTCGGCCTTGAAGCTGTTTGAAGGCCTGTTGGATATCACGATTGTTCTTGCCCCCCTTGCCTCAACCTCTTTGGTGTTGGACACCATGTCCGGGTTGTGGTTCGGTATCAGGGAAATGACAGGAGTTCCTTTTTCAATTAAGGCTATGGTGCCGTGCTTAAGCTCCCCTCCCATCATGCCCTCTGCGTGGATGTAGCTTATCTCCTTCAGCTTCAGGGCTATCTCGCGCGCAACAGGGTACGAGATGCCCCTTCCGAGAACAAAGATGTCTTTCTCGTGTTTCAGGGACTCTGCAAGAGCCATAACCTTTTTCTCGTTATCCGCAATGGTCTTCCTTATCTTCCCGGGTATCTCGTCAAGCGAGATGCGAGCCCCGAGCGACCTGGCCAGAGCAAGCATGACTATGACCTGGTTCGTGAATGTCTTTGTTGCAGCAACGCACACCTCCTGCCCTGCCAGAGTCTCAATGGAGAAATCAGACATTCTCTGGATTGTTGAGTAGGGAACGTTAACAACAGCTCCCGCAGCCCCCGCCTTCTCCTTAACGTCCTTGAGAACGCTGACCACGTCCATTGTTTCCCCGCTCTGCGAAACAGATATGACAAGGGTTCCCTTGTCAACTAAAAGAAAGTTCTCAAACTCCGAGGCGATGACTGTGTGGGCCTCTATTCCGAGCTGGCTCAGCTGGTGGACCCCTATTAAGCTTGCGTGGTAGGACGTCCCTGCCGCAAGGAACACCACCCTCTTTGACTTCCTTATCTCTGACGAAAACCTCTCCAAGGCCTCTTTCTGTGTTGTTTTGAGGCTTTGTATGAGGCGGTGGGAGGCTGCCGGCTGCTCGTGAACCTCCTTGAGCATGAAGTGCTCGTACCTCTCCTTGCTCGCATCCTCCTCAAACCACGATATTTTCACAGCCTCCTTCTCTGTTTTCGTCCCCTCCTTGGTGAAAAAAGAGAACCTGTCAGGATGAATAACAGCACACTCATCGTCCTCAAAAAAAACAGCCCTGTCCGTCAATCCTGAAAAGGCGTATATGTCCGAGCCCACAATCATGCTTCCCTTCATCACCCCGAGCACGAGAGGCGAGTCCCTCTTCATTGCGTAAAGCGCGTGTTCCCCCTTAATAATGAACAAGACAGCGAATGTTCCCTCTGCCCTGCTTATGAATTCCCTCATTGCTTCCTCAGGCCCCATCCCTGACAGGCACTCCTCCAAAAAGTGGGGTATGACCTCGCTGTCTGTCTCAGAAACAAATGAATGCCCCTTTTTCTCGAGCTCTTCCCTGAGCTCGTCCGCGTTCTCTATTATTCCGTTGTGAACAGCAATAACCCTTTTCGCTTCGTCAGCGTGGGGGTGGGCGTTTTTCTCAGTCACCCCCCCGTGAGTGGCCCAGCGGGTGTGCGCTATTGCAGCCCTTGCGCGGACCCCCCTGACAAGCGGCCTTAAATTGTCTAATTCTCCTGTTTTCTTGAGAATCAAGCCGTCTGAAGTGGCAAGCCCTGCGGAGTCGTATCCCCTGTACTCAAGCCTTTTCAGGGCTGCCAGGAGCTCGCCCCCGACAGAGAAGGGCTTTTCCGAAACAATTCCCACTATGCCGCACATTACGCAACATCCTCCTTGACAACCTGGCCGGGCAGCGTGTGCAACCCCGAATGTATCTTCCTCCCCGGGTATATTGAGGTGTGGATTCCTGTGTGGGCGTTGCTGCCTATTATTGCGCCGAGCTTCCTCCTGCCAGTGCCTATGAGCTCTCCCTTGACAAGGGACCTGACCTCCTGGTTGTTGTGCTTTAAGTTGGCTGTTATCGTGCCTGCCCCTATGTTTGAGTTGAATCCTATGACTGAATCGCCTATGTAGGAAAGGTGGCCGACAGAGACATTGCTCATAAGCACAGAGTTCTTTATCTCAACCGCGTTTCCGACCTTGCAGTTGTCCCCTATTGAGGTGAAAGGCCTTATGTAGCAGTTCGGGCCTATCTTGCAGTTGCTTCCAATGACAACAGGGCCCTCAATGTATGCCCCTGCCCTTATAACTGTCCCGCTTCCAATGCCCACTTTGCCCCTTACGGTCGCTCCCCTCTCAACCCTTCCCTTCCTAGCAAAGCTGCCTGCATTCCTGAGGATTTCCTCGTTCGCATCAAGCAGGTCCCAGGGGTAGCTTACTGGAAGGAAAAAACCGGTTTTCACAACCCTTATGGAATGCTTTCGCGCATAGATGTTTATGAGGTCAGGGAGCTCAAACTCCCCCCTGCTTGACTTGCTTTTTTTCCTCAGCAGAACAAGAAAGTCATTGCTGAGGTGGTAGATGCCGCACGCCACCAGGTTTCCGGAGGGCTTCGATGGTTTTTCCTCAATCCTTTCCAGCAAAGAGTTTTTCTCATGGACAACCCCGAACCTCTCAGGATGGGGCGAGGAGTGGGCAAGCATTGAGTCAACGCTTCCGGCCACCAGCTTAATGTCCTTTTTGGAGAAAATGTTGTCCCCCATCAGCACAATGAAGCTTCCCTTGATGTTTTCTGATGCGCACTCAAGTGCGTGGGCAGTGCCGAGCTGGTTTCTCTGCTCAACAACAACGAGCCTCTTGTTTCGGAGCATGCTTTTGTACGAACTCCTGCTGAGCCATTCCTCTATCGCGCTCTTTCTGTAGCCCAGAACAAGCACTGTTCTTGAAACAACGCCCTTCAGCGAATCAAGTATGTGCGCGAGTATTTCCCTGTTGGCAACAGGAAGAAGCGGCTTCGGAAGCTCTTCTGTGAGGGGCCTTGTTCTTGTTGAGGACCCTGCTGCGAGTATGACTGCCGTGGGCTTTTTTTGCATTGTCTCACCCCTTGATTTTCAGCAACTCCTTGGCAAGATGCTTGTTTGAGACCAGCATGTCCCTTGAGCCTGCCGTCCATTCCTTTCCGTCTGACTGGAGGACCCTGCCCCCCGCCTCCCTCACAATGACGCAGCCGGCCAGCGCGTCCCATGAGAAGATGTCCGCTGCAACGTACGCGTCAAGCCTTCCCCTCGCAACATCGCACATCATGAGGGCTGCGGAGCCGAGGCACTTTATCCCCAGCACCCTCTCCATGAGCCAGGAGTAGTTCCTCAGAAGCCTTTTCCTGTGCTTTTTCCTGTCAGCAGGCAGCCCTGTTGCCACAAAAGCTGCGGAAAGGTTTCTTGTTGCAGAAACCCTTATTCGCGAGCTGTTCAGAAAGGCCCCCCCTCCTTTGTATGCCCTGAACATCTCCCTTGTCAGGGGGTTGTAAACAGCTCCTGCAACAGGGATGCCTCTCCAGGCAAGCCCCACAGAGACGCAGAAGTAAGGGAAGCCCTTGGCGAAGTTTGAGGTGCCGTCAAGGGGGTCAATGTGCCAGGCGAAATCCTCAGAAAAAGCGTGCTTCCCTGACTCTTCCCCTATGATTGTGTGACCCGGAAACTTCTGCCTTATCATACCCGCAATGAGCTTCTCAGAGGCAGAGTCTGTTTTGGTCAGGAGGTCAAATGCGTTGAGCTTGTAGGTGAACCTCCTTTTCTTCTCAAAGTCCCCTGCAATGATGGCTCCTGCTTTTCTCGCCGCCCGTGCTGCAAAGCCGGCAAAGCCCTTGAGCTGCGCTGGTTTAAGAGTTGTGTTTTTTCTCATTTTCCGCCTTTTTTATTGCCTGCCTCAGTTTTGATTCCCATTTTTCTGAGAGAGCCTTCAGCGTTTCCCTGTCCTTTGCTTCGGTGTTTATCCTTATGCAGGGCTCTGTCCCTGATGGCCTTACAAGAACAGCCCAGTCGCCCCCAGCGATTCTTATTCCGTCAACAAACGAGGCGTCAGCGCTTTCAGGGGCAAGCGACTTCAGCTCCTCCATTGCAGCATGCTTCGCTGTGTTCTTGCATGCAAGCTTCCTGCGAACCATGAGGAAGTCGGGTATTGAGTCAAGGGCAAGTGAGAGCCTGGTTCTGCTCTCGGAAAGGTACTGGAGGGTTTTTGCTGCTGCGAACAGGCCGTCAGGCCACAGTCCGTTGCGCGGAAATATGAAGCTTCCTGAGGGCTCCCCCCCGAATGCCGCGTTCGTTCTCTTAAGCTCCCTTGCAACGAATGTGTCTCCCACAGGGGTGCGGATTATTTCTGCCTGCGGAATCACGCTTTCAAGCGCCATTGAGGCGTCAACAGTTGTCACTATCTTGCTGGAGCTGCTCTCCGAAACCGCGTTCTCTGCAAGAAAAACAAGGAACTTGTCAAAGTCAGCCACCCTTCCCCTGTCGTCAACCGGCATCATCCTGTCTGCGTCCCCGTCGTGGCATATTGCGAGGTCTGATCTCTTTTCCCTGACAATCCTCGCAGTGCCCTCCAGGTTTTTGGGGGTTGGCTCAGGCATCCTGTTCGGAAAGCTTCCGTCGGGCGCGTTGTTTATTGGCGTTACCCTGTGTCCCAGCTCGGACAAGAGCTTCGGGGAGGCCTCAAAAGCAGCCCCGTTGGCTGGGTCAACAAGGACATTCAAGGGAGAAGCGCTCTCAACAAGGGATAACGCGCTCTCAATGTAGGACGGAAGATGTGAAATGCGCGTTAGGGCCGAGGGCTCCCTGCTTGCTGCAGGTGCCCTGATGCCGGCGGAGAGCTTCTCCTCTATGGCTTTTTCAAGAGAGGACTCAATTGCCATGCCCTCGCTGTTCCAGAGCTTGAAGCCGTTGTATTGAGGCGGGTTGTGCGAGGCAGTTATCATCACGCCCCTCAGAGGGGATTCTGAGCGGAAGAGGTGCCTGGATGCGTGGCAGAGAACAGGTGTTGGCGCAATGCCTAGGTCAACAACGCCTGCCCCTGCAGAGAGAAGTGGGGCGACAAGGGCGTGCTTCAGCGCTGGAGAGGAAATCCTTGTGTCACAGGCAACCACTAGCTCTCCGCTAAGTCCTGCAATGGCTTTCCCAAGAGAATAGGCGAAATCAGCAGTAATCTCCTCGCCGAACACTCCCCTTATTCCGCTTGTTGAAAAGAGCTTCTTCAAGACGCGCGCCTCCTGCATTTCCCGTGAAAGGGCTTGCTGAGAGAGTGTTCCCGGGCCAGTTCTTAAATATTTCTCAAAAAAGTTTTATAGCAATAATCCCCTCCAAGAAGAAAAAGACAGAATAACGCTGCGACAGAGCTTTC
>CAYVGP010000005.1:0-17459 GCA_964451135.1 uncultured Methanosarcinales archaeon | reverse complement strand
TGACAGAAGCAGGCCCCTTTTCCTTCCGTTCATAAGGACCATGGTCACTCCTGCCTGCTGGCATATCCTTGCGGCCTGCACCTTGGTGGACACTCCGCCGACTCCGTGGGTTGCTTTCCCCCTTCCCCTGAGGGAGGCGATTTCAGGCGTTATGCTCTCAACCCTCTTAATCATCCTCGCCCCCCTGAGCTTGGGGTTTCTGTCGTAGAGGCCGTCGGCGTCGGAGAGCATGAAGAGGTAGTCCGCCCCGATGTTGCTCGCAACAACAGCTGACAAGGTGTCGTTGTCCCCTATTCTCAGCTCCTTTGTGGCAACAGGGTCGTTCTCGTTTATAACAGGCAGAACCTTCATGCGCAGGAGCTCCTCAAGCGTGTTCCTGAAGTTAAGGAACCTCTCCCTCACTGAGAAGTCCTCCTCTGAGAGGAGTATCTGGGCTGTTGTTATTCCATAGCCGGAAAAGAGCGACTGGTAGCGGTGCATGAGCACGCTTTGCCCCACGGCAGCGAGGGCCTGAAGCTGCTCAAGCCTCCTCGGCCTCTGCCTCAGCCCAAGAAGCCCCATCCCGGCTGCGACAGCCCCGCTGGTGACAAAAACAACCTGGCAGCGCTTCCTCAGCTCCGCTATCTCCCCTGCAAGCTGCTTCAGCCGGGGAGTGTCAAGCTCGCAGTTGTTCTTTGTGAGGCAGGAGGAGCCCACCTTGACAACAACCCTCTTCAATTTCTCACCTCCCCCCTGCCCCTGAGAAGATACTTGTAGCTTGTCAGCTCCCTGAGCCCCATCGGGCCCCTCGCGTGTATCTTCTGGGTTGATATTCCTATCTCCGCCCCGAGCCCGAACTCAAAGCCGTCGTTGAACCTTGTTGAGCAGTTGTGGAAGACTGCTGAGGAGTCCACCTCTCCCAGAAACCTCTCTGCCGCCTCCCTGTTTTCAGTGATTATCGCGTCAGAGTGCCCGCTGCCGTGCTCTGCTATGTGGCTTATCGCCTCCCCAATGCTCCCCACAACCTTGACAGAGAGTATCAGGTCAAGGAACTCTGTGTCGTAGTCAGATTCCTTTGCAGGCCTTGCCCAGGGAAGCATTCTGCGTGTTTCAGGGCAGCCCCTCACCTCAACCCCCCTTTTCCTGAGCTCAGGGCCTATCCTTGCGAGGAACTCCTCAGCCACTGCCTCGTGCACAAGCATTGACTCCATTGCGTTGCACACCCCGGGCCTCTGCGTCTTGGCATTAAGGCAGACAGAGACAGCCATGCCAATGTCGGCATGTTTGTCCACGTAGGTGTGGCACAGCCCCTTGTAGTGCTTTATCACAGGTATCCTTGACTTCTCAACAACGCTCCTTATTAGCCCCTCCCTTCCCCTCGGAATCACGAGGTCTATGAGGGAGTCAAGTTTAAGGAGGCAGTCTATTGCCGAGTGCTCGGGCGTCTCAACAAGCAATGCTGCGCCTCTCGGAAGGCCTGCCCTTTCAAGCCCGCCCCATATCGCCCTTATCAGCGCCTTGTTGGTTTCAAGCGCGTCAGAGCCCCCCTTCATTATCGCCGAGTTCCCTGACTTCAGGCAGAGGGCTGCTGCGTCAACAACCACGTTCGGCCTTGCCTCAAATATCATCAGTATCACGCCTATGGGAACAGAGACCTTCTCAAGCATTATTCCGCTTCTCAGCCTTCTCGACTCAAGAACCCTGCCAACAGGGTCCTCCAAGCTTATTATCTGGGACACGCCCTCCGCAACTGACTTTAAGCGGGACTCGTCAAGAAAAAGGCGGTCCGTGAGAGCCTTGGAGAGCCCCTTCTTCTCAGCCCTGGCCATGTCCGCCCTGTTCGCTTTTATTATCTCGCTTTTGCGCGAATCAAGCGCCCTGACTATCTCCCTCAGCGCCTGGTTCTTTTTTTCCGGTGAAAGGCGGGCGACTGCGCGGGAGGCCTTTCTCGCGCTTTCAGCAAGCCGCGCCATTTCCTGCTCTGTTTCCCCTTTCATCGCATCACCCCTTCAGCCCTGAGAGCTCCCTTGACCTCTTTGCTGCCTCCTCAACAGCTTTCCTGATTTCGCCCCTTATTCCCATGAGAACGCGGAGCCCTGCCTCTGTCGTGCCGCCCTTTGAGGCAACGCTCTTAATGAAGTCCCCAATGCTCTCCCTGCTGTTCAGGAGGAGGGACGCTGTGCCCTGCATTGTTGAGAGAACGAGAGAGAGGCGCTGCTCCTCTGAGAGCCCTGACGCCTCTGCAGAATCGCATAATAGCTCCGCGATGTAGGCAAAAAAGGCAGGGCCTGAGCCTGACAGCGCAGTCACCCAGTCAAGGTCCTCCTCGCGAACCCTGAAGAACAGCTTTTCACGCGAGAATAGCTCTTCAAACAGCCGGGAAGAGCTGCGCCCTGCCTGCCCTGAAACAGCGTAAGCTCCCGCAAGGATTCCCTGCCTGACAAGCAGGCTCGGCATTGCCCTGCAAACCTCTTTTGAGCCGGTCCTTTTTGAGACCTCCGAGATGGGGATTCCCGCCATGATTGAGACAACTGCCTTGTTTGTTGACAACAAGCATTCTTTCATGAAGGTCTGGGGCTTCACGGCGAGGAAAAGCGCGTCAGCCCAATCCTCAAGCTCTGCGACTGAGTCAAAGGCCTTTATGCCCAGCTCCGAGGACACCCTCTCCCTTGAATTTTGCGTTCTTGTTGCGAAGCCTATGTCGCTGGCGGAAAAGCCCCTGTTTGAGAGGAAATACTGGGCGAGCGCAGAGCCCATTGAGCCGCATCCTACAAATCCGAGTTTCATTGCGAATGGAAACAAGGCAGTGTTTATAAAGTTTAAGAGCTGGCGGCGCAAGGATATCTCTGCGAGGCGCGCATGGCTGCGACAGGGAGCTTCTCGAGGAAAAAAGGCACCCGCCTGGTTGCCGTAAGCCGGGAAGCAGGGCGGAACTGGAGGAGAACAGCGCTGTTGCTCCAAAAAAAATATAAAAAAGGGGGCTACTGCAAAAGCCATGGAGAGGTTCAAAAAGCTCCTGTTCGGCACAGCAGGCATCCCGCTCTCAACACAGAAGCCCTCAACGCTCACAGGCATAGCCAGAGTCAAAGAGCTCGGGCTTGGCGCAATGGAGCTTGAGTTTGTCAGGAGCGTTAACATAAGCGGCGATCTTGCTCCGAAGGTCAGGAAAGCAAAGGAGCAGGCAGGGATTGCCCTGACGTGCCACGGCCAGTACTTCATAAACCTGAACTCTCTTGAGCAGGAGAAGGTTGAGGCGTCTGCGGGAAGGATTCTAAGGGCGGCGAGGGCTGCGTGGGCCTCCGGGGCGTTCTCATTGACGTTTCACGCCGGCTTCTACCAGGGAATGGAGGCAGAGAAGGCTTATGCGAACGTGAAGAAGCAGCTTGAAAGGATTGTCGGGATTCTGAGGGATGAGGGCAACGGAATCTGGGTGAGGCCTGAGACAACAGGCAAGAAGACCCAGTTCGCAGGGCTCAGCGAGATCCTCCGCCTCTCGCAGGAGATTGAGGGGGTTATGCCCTGCATTGACTTCGCTCATCTGCATGCGAGGACTAACGGGAAGGAGAACACCTACGAGGAGTTCTCCGCAACCCTTGAAAGGGTTGAGAATGCCCTCGGAAGGGAGGCCCTTGAGTGCATGCATATCCACGTCTCGGGAATAAACTACTCTGAGAAGGGGGAGAGAAACCACCTGAACCTGGGGGAGAGCGACCTCAACTACGTTGAGCTTGTGAGGGCTTTCAGGGACTACAAGGTGAGGGGCGTGGTAATATCTGAGAGCCCGAACATTGAGGGGGACGCCCTGCTCCTGAAGAAGGCGTACGAGAGCGGGCAAGGCAAAAAAGCGAGGCCTCACTCCCCGCGGTAGAAGGAAGCCGCATCCTCAGGCGAGACAGAGTTTATCACAATTCCCGAGCCGAGCTCCATGCCCGCCCATGTCGCTATTCTGGGAGTGAAATAAATCTGCAGGTGCATGTCGCCGTTCTTGGGGGAGTGGTGGATGTAGAAGTTGTAGCTTGAGTTGAGCTCTTTCAGCTTCACCAGTATCCTGCGCATGAGCGAGGCAAGAGAGACAAGCTCTTCCCGGGTGAGAAGCGAGAAGCGCGAAACGTGCTTCTTTGGCATGATGGCGATTTCGTAGTTGAACATTGAGGCATAGGGCGTGAATGCTGAGAAGTGCTGGTTCTGGAAGCAGAACCTTTCGCTTTCGCTTTCGTCCTTGACAATGGTGCAGTACGGGCACTCCTGAAAAGCGGACAAGGCATTGAGCTTTTCCTTTATTGCCGGGGGGACCAACGGGAGGGAGACGAGCTGGGAGTGGCTGTGCACAAGCGAGGTTCCTGCCTTGCTTCCGTGGTTCTTGAAGAGGTGGGCGTAAAGGGTTTCAGGAAGGGACTCGAGCGCGGCGATTCTCTCCCTGTACACCGACAGAACCTCAGCGAGCTCTTCCTCTCCCAGGTCTGCGAGCTGCTTGCCGTGATTGCTTGTTTCAACTATGACCTCGTGGGCGCCGTAGGCGGGCATTGAGGCGAGGAAGCCCTTCTTCTGCATTTGCGGCTTTTTCTCTTGCGAGACTGCGGGAAACTTGTTCGGGAACACCCTTATCCTCCACGGGTCCCCCGCCCGGGAAATCTCCGGCGGAGTCAGGTGCTCGTTTCCCGGGCAGAAGTAGCACACCCCCTCCTCCTTTGTTCGGGCTGGCTCAGAGAACTCCCTCGGCCTCTTGGACCTTGCCTCTGATATTATCACCCACTTGTCAAGCACGTAGTCCTTTCTGAGCTCCATGCCGGAATTGCAAATCCCTTCCTTAAATAGTTTTCTGATATTTCTCGGCTCAGAGGGGAGCTAAATGAGTCAAGGAGAACTTTTGCACTGAAAAGGCAGTCCTTGTTTTTCAGGAGAGCTAGTTTCAGTTGTTGCAAATGTTTTTCTGTGCCTGATTATTCATCCCCTTTCTCATCATCATCGTCTTTTGGTTTTGGTCAATGCCTGTTATTGTTCCGGAGTGCTGTGTCCTGAGTTTGCACCCCGCCATCGCTTCCCTGGCTTCTTCAGCTCCCTCTTTATCACCACGTAGGATGTGTCGTCCTTGAGTGCGTAGTCTGAACGGATTGTGTCTCTTATTTTTTCTGCGATGTCCTTTGCGGGGAGGTTCCTGGACTCGGCAAGGAGGGACTCAAGGTGCTTTTTGATGAACCTTGGCTGCTTCTTCTTTTTAAGGTCGTAGAGGCCGTCGGTGTACATTATCAGGATGTCGCCCTCCCCCATCAGCTTAAGTTCGTTCACGTGGAAGGGCTTTGCGTAGTAGCCGGTGACGCTGTGGTGCCTGGATACATCAATGTGACTCTCCGAGGGGAAAAGCCCAAGGGGGTAGGAGCCCTGGGTTCGTTCTTCAGGAAGAGGCACGAAGGAGTTTTTCTCGTGTGAGAAAACAAGGGGGCTTGGGTGCGCTGCTGAGATGTAGCGAAAGGTGCCGTCGCGGCTTATCTCCCCGTACATCACAGTGGCGTAGGTCTTGATGTTTGAGGATAGGTAAAGCCGGGTGTTTATTCTTTCCAGGAGCTGGGGCGTTATTTGGCCGTGGTTGAGAAGCTCGTAGTCAGCGCCGAGGAGGAAAAGCTGGTGGATCTGGGACGAGATGAAGGCATCAGTCATGCTGTGGCCTGCAACGTCTATCAAGAGCACGCCCCCCTTTTCCCTGAGCGCTTTGAGGTTTTCTGCAACATTCATCTTGCCCTCCTGCTCTGCTTCCCGAATCCTCCTGTCAAGGTCAAATCTCTTGGAAAAGTCAATGTATGTGATGTGGTCTCCCCCCATCTTGCCGTTGTAGGGCATCTCAACCCCGTAGATGTCTATTCCCGGCACAGAGGGGATTTCCCCCCGGGAAGGCTTCAGCCAGCTCACAAGCTCAAGGAGCTTGCTGAACTCCTCCTCAAACGAGAGAATATTGGAGAACCTGGATTTGAGCGCCTTTCCTGCCTGCAGGAGCTTTTTTGGCTTGTTTGTTTTTGGAGCCACATTTCACACCTCGAGAAATTTTCAGACTCAGGGAAGGGGGCAGGGAGGGCTATTTATGGCTTTGGGTGGGGAGAAAGAAAATAATAAGTAAAAAAATAAGTAAAAGTAAAAATAGAAAAATATATAAAGAAGTAAGAAAATAAAGAAGCATAGAAAATAAATTAAAAAGAAGTAAGAAAATAAGTAAAAAGATTAAAAAAAAGAAAAGTATAAAAATAAGCAGTGCTAGGGATTGCGCATGGTTGAGTTCAGAAGAAAGCTTTACAGGCGGGGAAGCTCTTTTGAGACAACCATACCCATGCCCATTCTCTTTGCCATTGACTCTGAAAAAAAGCACAACGTTGTTTTCAGGTACGACGCTGAGAAGGAAAGGTGGTACATTGACTTTGAGGAGCTGCCTCAGCGCGCCCCGGGCGAGGAAGAAAAGAAGGAAAAGGAAGGGGCGAAGGGAAAGGAGGGAAGCGCAAAGAGGCAGGACGAAAAAAGGAGGGGAAGAAATGCAGGGCATAAGAAGCATAGTCAAAAACCTTGGGCTTGAGGAGCTCTCAGAACTCAACAATGACCTTGCCACTGGCGGAAACAAGCTCAGGAGCATTGTCAGGGAGCGCCTGAGCGAAATCACTGGTTCGGGCTCAACGTGCGCGGTGTGCATGAACACCCTGAGCACCCAGCGGGCAACATACACCCTGATCTTCGGCCCCCGCGATTTCCAGAAAAAGGGGCGCTTCTGCGGGATTGACTGCCTTGAATACTTCATCCAGACGCTGAAGGAGATAAGGCGGAAAACAAGGGAGATGGGCAGGGAATCAAAGGGGGAGCAGCAGAACAAGAACTGAGGCCAAATGAGCGGCAACACCAACCCGGAAATCCTGAAAAAGATTGAGGACGCAATAAACAAGGAGTCAGACCCGGGCAGGAAAAAGCAGCTCCTCATGAGGTACCAGCAGATGCTGGGTGAGCTGCAAAAGGAGGGAAGCATCACGCCCAGAGATGCGAAAAAAAGGGTTGGCAAGATAAGAAAGCAAAAGCAGAACAGGGAAAGGCGCAAAAAGAGCGCGAAAAGCCACAGGAAAAGCCACTACCCCTCCAGAAACAGCACCCTATCAGCCAGGATACTGGGGTTCGTGTTCTTCACGCTGATAATAGCAGGAATTGTGATGCTGGTTGTGTCAACAAGGCAATCAAGGAACCTCGGGGGCCAGGCAATAAACCCCGCTTTGTGCAGGCTTGTTTCCGCAAACTTCTCAAAGGACGTGCTCATAGAAGGGGAGAGGGTGAACATAACAGTGACAGCAGAGAACTGCGAGGGCGGCGTAGTGATAGTTGAGGTGAGGGAGTTTGACGCCTTCTTAGGATACGACAACGTGAAGCAGAACCCTCCCCCTGCCACGATAACCAACGGCAGGGCAATAACGACGTGGACAGCGGAGTACCAGCCGGACTTCGAGTTACTTGGGTCAATCATACCCACCCCTCCCCCGGAGTACTACGCCTACGCCTACATAGAAGGTTACCCTGAGATAAACATCACCCACCCATTCACATACGAGGGCACAGTGCCCGTGTACCAGAAGGGAAACATATCAATAACATTCCTCAGGGCCAGGGACATCACCGACCGAAGCGCAACCATAGAGGTAAGCACTGACATAGACTCGTACCTCACAGTGAAATACGGAAAGGCAGGCCTTGGCAACACTGCTGAGAGGGGAATCGCGTTTGATTACCACAAGGTAACCCTCAGAAACCTTGAGCCAGGAACAACATACAGCTTCAAGGTTTATGTGAGGGACCTCTCTGGAACAAAAACAGCTGAAAGCGAGACAAGGCAGTTCACAACCCTGCCATCTGACGAGGGCGTTATAATAATAGACAACCTTGACGCGGGCTTCAGCAAAGAAGGGGGATGGAAAAACTCCTCCTTCGTCTCATCTTCCTTTGGGGAGGACTCCCTTTACAGCAAAGTAAACAAGGGAAACAAGGCGCACTGGAACTTCACCATAACGAAAGAGGGCGTATACAAGGTTGAGGCGTGGTGGGCAAGCCTCAACAACTACCAGGGAAGGGCGAGCGACGCAAAGTACGTCATCAAAAGCAGCGACGGAGAGACAACCGTGGCAGTAGACCAGAGAATCAATGAGGGAAAATGGAACAAGCTCGGAGAGTTCAACTTTTCGCAGGGGAAATACAGCGTGACGCTTCTTGACACAAGCTCGTCAACAAGCCCTGCAACAACAGTCAGCGCAGACGCTGTGAGGATAAGCTATCTCCGCCCCCTTGGAGGCACGCTTCCGAGCTGCCAGGACCAAAACGGCCAAGTATGCCAGCCGGGCACAGAATGCCCCTCCCAGTACATACCAGCAAACGACACCCAGCAGTGCTGCCCCGAAGCATGCACGCCCACAAGCCAGACCTGCCAGGAGCTGGGGGGAGAGATATGCGATTACAGCTCTTTCTGCCCCTCTCCCTACCTGAGCGCAAGCGACACCCAGAGGTGCTGCGCTGAGAGCTGCATCCCTGTCCAGCAGAGCGAAGCAGCCACTATATCCATCCAGCCCTCAGAAAAGACAGAGAGGTACAACAGCACAGTTAGCTTTGCAGTTGTGGGAATAGGGCTTAAGAACGTGAATGAGTTCAGGTTCAGCCTTAACTACGACCCCTCAATCATTGAGTATGTCAAAGGCAATTACACAGGATTCTTCAAGCTCAACCCCGGGGATGAAGAGACCTGCCTCCCTCCCTTTATGTCCTCCTCTGGCTTCATCTCACCTCTAAAGTGCAGGGGAAAGCAGGGAAACATCAACAAGACAGGGGCAATGGTCATCATTGATTTCAGGACCAAAGAGATAGGAAATACAACCCTCTGGCTCACGGAAGTGGTTGTGAAGGACGCATCGGGCAGGGAGATTCCCGTGAATGTCACAAACGCAACCCTCGTGGTTGCAGAGCCGGGATGCGAGGATTTTGATGATGACGGATTCATAAGCAGGAGCGAGGCCTGCCTCATAGGCACTGACTGCGACGACACAGACCCCTTTGTGAATCCGGGTGCATCAGAAATCTGCAACGGCATTGACGACAACTGCGACGGGCTCATAGACAACGACGTTGTGCCCGAGTACTGCGAGAACCAAAAGGGGGCGTGCTACGGCTCTGTGAAAAGGTGCGTGAACGGAACATTTGAGCCGTGCGGCCCTGCTGATTACGGGAGCCTCTACAGCCCTGTGGAGGTGTGCGACGGCTACGACAACAATTGCGACGGAGAACCAGACAACAACCTCACTGCCCCCTTGTGCGAGAAGCAGCTTGGCGTCTGCGCGAACGCAACAAAGACCTGCCTCGGCCAGCTTGGCTGGCTGAACTGCACTTCCGAGCAGTACGGGCCCTATTACGAGCCCCTTGAGGAGTCAAGCTGCGACGGGCTGGACAACGACTGCGACGGGCAGGCAGATGAGATGACTGCTTACGACGTGAACAACTGCGGCGCATGCGGAGCAAAGTGCGAGCTCTCCCACGCCACTGCCGCGTGCTCGGAGGGGGACTGCGAGATTTTTGAGTGCGAGGAGTTCTATTACGATTTCAACGGAAAAAGCCAGGACGGGTGCGAAAAGCTGTGCATCCCCGGAATAGGAACGCCCGAGAACACCTCGGCAGAGTACATAAACGAGCTGCTTGACTCCATCGGAAACGAGACACTGAACACCACAGAATTGTGCGACGGCCTGGACAACGACTGCGACGGCACCATAGACGAGGGGTGCCTGTGCCAGGACGGCGAGACAAGGGAGTGCGGAAGCAACTCAATAGGGGAATGCAAGCTGGGAACCCAGACATGCGTGAACGGAAACTGGGGCGCCTGCGAGGGCGTAGTCGGGCCCGAAGACGAGGTGTGCGACGGCCTGGACAACGACTGCGACGGCACCATAGACGAGGGACTCTCCCCCCCTCTGTGCGGAAAACAGGAGGGGGTGTGCCTCGGGGCCACTAAGAGGTGCGGGGGCTCATCCGGCTGGCTGCCGTGCACGCCAGCGCAGTACGGCCCTGACTTTGTGGCTGAGGAAACCGAGCTGCACTGCGACGGGCTGGACAACGACTGCGACGGGCAGGCAGATGAGATGTGCTCAACAGAGGAGAACGCGAGCACCGGCGGAGAAGAGCAGCAGGACACTGTCACTGAGAACCCGCAGGGCACATCTCAGGACAGCTACGAGGATTATTACTACGATGAAACGCCGCCTGATAGCTCAGGCAGCAGCTCCGCAATAATATGGGTGCTGCTCCTAATCATACTTGTGTTAGTCTTGGGAGGGGGCTATGCCGCCTACGTGTTTATGAAGAGGCCTGCACAGCCGAGGGAAGAGGCACTAGCCGGCATGGCTTCCCGCCCAAGAATTGAAGACTTGGAGAGGCTGAAGAAGTATTCCTTAGAGGCGCTTGAGCTCGGCTACACCCCTGAGGAGATAACAAGAATACTTCTCGGCGCAGGATGGAGAAGCGACCTTGTGAGCGAGGCAATGGCAAGCGCGGAAAAGCTTATGAGGTACATAAAGAAGGATGAGAAGAAGGATTCGGGGCCAAGGATAAGCCCTGCTGAGAAGGAGAAGAAGAGGGAACTTATAAAAAAGATTGAGAGTTCAATCACCCAGCCGGAGAGCAGGAAGAGGGTTGAGGGGATAAGCAAGGCGTTCAGGGAAGTGGGAAAGCTTGAGAAAACAGAGAGCATCTTTGAGGAGCTCAGAAAGCTGGCAGGGAAGAAAGAAGCGCCCAAAAAAAAGAGGAAGTGAAGCCGTAGAAAATGGATTTTTCGGAAAAAAAAGAGGGAAAAAAGGCTCAGCTGAGTCCCGAGAACCACGAGCTTCTTAAGAATTACATAGAGAAAGAGATAAAGAAGGGGTTCAGCGAGGGTGCAATAAAGGACTTTCTCGAGGAGAACGGCTACCGGCGGCACTACCTTGACGCTGTTTTTTTTGAGATGAGGGAGGAGGGAAGGATACCCGCGGAAAGGGAGAGGAGGGAAAGGTTCAGGTTCATCGCAGAGGACGCTTACAACATCACCCGGCCAAGCATCTCAGAGTACGCCCTGAAGTACGTGCCGGCAGGGATTGCTCTCTCGCTTCTTGGGTTCTATCTCAGTGATGCCTCAAAACAACTTGCCAGGGTTTCTGCGGCAGCCGCGCTTGTGGTCTTGTGCGTTCCTGCGCTGTCATGGGCGTACTCAAGTGTCGCCGGGCTGAGAAGCGGGCAGGTTTCCGCAAGCTACAGGCGCCTTCTCGTTATAGGAATCTCTGTGGGCCTTTTCGGCGCCTTTTTCGAATACAGGATAGTGCTCGGGGCGGCGCTGCTTTGCCTGCTGTTTTTCATTTACGCTGAAAAGAAGGAGCTCGGGGTTTCTCTGGCAAGGGGCATGGCTGCGGCAGGAATTCTCGTGTTGGCTGCCTTTGTGTCTCTGGCAACCTGGATTGGCGTGATAACCGCCCTGGGGCTCCTGATTGGAAAAACCCTTGCCTAGCCGCCCGTTCCCGCAAAGAGTGATTAACATGAAGCACGCATACATGCTGAGCGCGGAAGAAGTCCTCGCAGAGCTGCACACCGGCGCAGAGGGCATCACAGAGAGGGAAGCAGGCCAGCGGCTTTTGCATTACGGAAAAAACGAGATAACCCAGAAAAAGAAGATATCAAAGCTCAAGATATTCATTGAGCAGTTCAGGAGCGTTCTGGTCGGCATACTCCTGGGAGCCACTGTGCTTTCCTTCATGATAGGGGAGGTCGCTGACGCAGTGACGATAGTTGCCATCCTCATTCTCATGGCCCTCTTCGGGTTCTTTCAGGAGTACAAGGCAAGCAAGGCGATAGAAGCGCTGAAAAAGCTGACCAGCCTCAAGGCAAGGGTAGTGAGGGGCGGCACTCCGAAGGAGATTGGCGCTGAGGAGCTTGTGCCAGGAGACATAATAATTCTCAGCGAGGGCTCAAAAGTGCCTGCTGATGCGCGCCTTATTGAGGCAAGGAACCTGGAAGTCATGGAAGCTGCGCTGACAGGGGAGTCAACCCCTGTGAGAAAAAGCGTTGATGCGCTGAAAGAGGAGTGCGAGATAGCTGAGCAGACAAACATGGTCTTCTCAGGAACAGTGGTCACAAAGGGCTCTGCAAAGGCTGTTGTGGTGAGCACAGGCATGAACACCGAGATAGGCAAGATAGCTTCTATGCTTCAGGAGGAAGACAACGAGGAAACCCCGCTCCAGAAGAAGCTGTCGCAGCTCGGCAAGTGGCTGGGAGCAGCCACGATAGTGGTAGCGGTTGTTGTGTTCCTTGTGGGCATTGCAAAGGGAAACAACGCAAGGGAGATGTTCATGAACGCCATTGCGCTGGCTGTCGCTGCTGTCCCGGAGGGCCTGCCTGCTGTCGTGACAATATCCCTTGCTCTCGGCGTAAAGAGGATGATAAAGAGAAACGCGCTGGTAAGGAGGCTGCCAAGCGTTGAGACTCTGGGAAGCACGACTGTAATATGCACTGACAAGACAGGCACACTAACCCATAACCAGATGACTGTGAAGAGGATTGCGACAGTTGAGGGCGTTGCAGAACTCACCGGAGAGGGCTACACCCCTGTCGGGGCGCTGCTGCTGAAGAAGGGTAAGGTGTCCAAGGACGCCCTTGAGCTGCTGCTCAAAATCGGGGTGCTCTGCAATGACGCAGAGCTTGTTGAGGAAAAGACATCGCAGGGAAAGGATGAGTACAAGGTTATCGGGGACCCGACCGAGGCAGCCCTCCTCGTGTCTGCTGAGAAGCTGGGAATGAAGAAGCAGAACCTTGAGTCAGAATTTCCAAGAATAGACGAGCTGCCATTTGATTCAAGAAGAAAGATGATGAGCACTCTCCACAGCTCTGAGGAGGGAACCTTCATCTTCACAAAGGGGGCCCCTGACATTATTCTTGACAAGTGCAGCAGGGTGCTGAAGAAGGGCAGGGAGGTCCCTCTAACGCAGAAGGAAAGGAAGGAGATCCTGGCCGCGGTCGAGGAGATGGCAAAGGAAGCCCTCAGGGTGCTTGGGTTTGCATACAAGAGAACAGGCAAAGGAAGCGGCAAAGAGAAGTCCCGCATAGAGGAGAAGGACGAGGAGGGCCTGGTGTTCGTGGGCTTGCAGGCCATGATGGACCCCCCGAGAAAAGACGCCATTGACGCTGTTGCAAAGTGCAAGGACGCGGGGATAAGAGTGATCATGATTACCGGGGACCACAAGGAAACCGCTGTTGCCATCGCGAAGAAAGTGGGGATAGAAGGAAAGGCAATCACTGGAAAGGAATTGGACAAGGAAAGCGGCTTGGATTCCCTGCTTGAGGAAGTTGGGGTTTTTGCAAGGGTCAATCCTGAGCACAAGCTCAAGATTGTTGAGGCGCTGAAGAAAAGGGGGCACATTGTGGCAATGACAGGGGACGGCGTTAACGACGCCCCTGCGCTGAAAAAGGCGGACATAGGTGTGTGCGTGGGCTCAGGCACGGACGTTGCAAAAGAGGCGAGCGACATGATACTTGTTGATGACAACTTCGCCTCTATTGTGAGCGCTGTTGAGGAAGGAAGGGGGATTTACGACAACATAAAGAAGTTTGTGAATTTCTTGCTGTCCAGCAACTTCGGAGAGGTCCTTGTTCTTTTTCTGGGGGGCTTCATGTTTCAGAACCTTCCGCTTGTCGCGATACACTTGCTATGGATAAACCTGGTCACTGACGGGCTGCCTGCCATTGCCCTGTCCGTTGATCCTGCTGCAAAAAACGTCATGAAGAGAAAGCCGAGAAATCCTGAGGAGCACATAATATCAAAGAACATGACTCTTAACATCCTTGCCATAGGCCTGCTCATCACAGTGGCGGTGTTCCTGATGTACGCTGCTGGTTCAAGGGAGAGCCTGGAAAAAGGGAGAACAATGGCTTTCACTTCGCTTATAGTGCTTGAGATTGCCAGGATACAGATGATAAGGAGGCAGTACGGCCTTGGTTTGTTCACGAACAAGTGGCTGTGGATGGCGAGGGCAACCTCCATCTTCCTCCAGCTCATCGTGATATACACGCCCCTGAGAATTTTCTTCAAGACAGTGCCTCTCTCCCTGGTTGACTGGGTGCTCATAGCAGCAACGACTTTGGGCATGTACTTCGTGGGCCTTGTGCTCAGCAAGATCATTGTTGCAGCCACGAGGGAGATTGACTGATTTTCAGAGATGGCTGGAAGCTTATGGCAAGGGGCTGGCTTCATTGGGGCGGGCGGGGAAATTCTTTTAAAGTCCCCTGGCTTTTCTGGAACCATGCCCCGGCAAACACAAGAAAAGGAAAATGAGTTCTACAGGGAACTAATAGAGTACGTGCTGAAGAGGAGGCCTGCGAAGAACGAGCTCAGCAAGCGAAAGAACATTCTGGCAAGGAAGCACGGGCTGAGGAAGGCCCCTACTGACATAGAGATACTTATGAATGCGCCTTCTGCAAAACTTCACGCCCTCAAGAGGCACCTCCTCACCAAGCCCACCAGAACAATCTCTGGTGTTGCGCCTGTCGCGCTGATGACTAAGCCGATAGCGTGCAAGCACGGGAAATGCACATTCTGCCCCGGAGGCCCCGACTCTTACTTCGGGGACGTGCCCATGAGCTACACAGGAAACGAGCCGAGCACCATGAGGGCGATAAGGAACAGGTACAACGCCTACCTGATAGCCTTCAACAGGCTTGAGCAGTACGTTCTCCTCGGGCACAGCACTGACAAGGTTGAGGCCATAATAATGGGAGGCACGTTCCCCAGCTTTGACAAGCGCTACCAGGAATCCTACATAAGGGACATGTACCAGGCCTTCAACGACTTTTCCAAGCTGTTCATTGGCGAAAAGGGACTAAGTGTCAAGAGATTCAGGGAGTTCTTTGAGCTGCCCGCAGGAACAAGCGACAAGGAAAGGGAAAAAAAGCTCAGGAAGAAGATTCTGGGCATCAAAAGGCCGAGCACTCTTGAGAAGGAGAAGAAGCGAAACGAGAAATCAGGGGTGAGGTGCGTGGCCTTGTGCCTTGAGACAAGGCCTGACTACGCAAAGCCAAGGCACATAAACCAGATGCTCAGGCTTGGGACGACAAGGGTTGAGCTCGGAGTGCAGTCAACGTTTGAGGAGGCGCTCAAAAAAACAAACCGCTGCCACACCGTAGGGGACAGCATAAACTCAACAAGGTGGCTGAAGGACTCGCTGCTGAAAGTCGGCTACCACATGATGCTCGGCTTGCCGGGAGTGTCTCCTGAGCAGGACCTTGAAAGCCTGAGGGAAATATTTGAGAACCCTGACTTCAGGCCTGACGCATTAAAGGTTTATCCCTGCATGGTCATGCCCGGAACCCCCCTTGAAAGGCAGTACAGGAAAGGGCAGTTCAGGCCGATAACCACAGAGGAGGCGTCGGGGATTATAGCCAAGTTCAAGAGGCATGTGCCGAGATACGTGAGGATTATGAGGGTGCAGAGGGACATTCCCACAAAGGTCACTGTTGCAGGGGTTGACAGGACAAACCTCAGGCAGTACGTTGAGAACAAGGCAGCCAACGTATGCGAATGCATCAGGTGCAGGGAGCCCAAAAACACCCCTGTCAGCGTGGGGAACGCCAGAATGAACAGGCTGGTGTACGAGGCAAGCAGGGGAACAGAGGTTTTCCTTTCCTTTGACGACATGAAAGAGGACAAGCTTCTGGGATTCCTCAGGCTGAGAATCCCCCACAAGCCCTTCAGGCATGAATTCGGAAAAAGAACAGCAGGCATAAGGGAGCTTCACGTCTACGGCCAGGCCCTGCCCATCGGCTCTCACAGGAAGGAGGCGGTTCAGCACAAGGGGCTGGGAAAGAGGCTTGTTAAAGAGGCTGAGAGAATCGCAAGAGAGGAGTTCTCCATGAATGACATATTGGTCATCTCAGGGGTGGGGGCGAGGGAGTACTACAGAAAGCTCGGATACAGGCTCAGGGGAGCTTACATGGGGAAGAAACTTTAAGATGGCAAGGAAAACAATAGTTGAGAGCGCGGAATCCGGGGAGAGGGTTGAGATAAAGGAGGAATTTGTTGGGAGGTACAGCAAGCTAACTGACTGGGATTCGTTCATAAGCTGCTCGCTCAGCTTCCTAAGGCGGTCCATAAGGGTCAACACCCTGAAGATAGGGGTGGAAGAGCTGAAAGAAAGGGTGTCAAAGAGCTGGGAGCTCAAGGAGATTCCGTGGTGCCCTGAGGGGTTCTGGATTGAGCACAGGGAAAGAGAGAGGAGGGACATTGGAAACATGATTGAGCACTCCCTCGGCTACATCTATGTGCAGGAAGCCGCCTCAATGATTCCTCCTCTGGTGCTGGGAGCCAGGCCGGGAGAGGCGGTGCTGGACATGTGCGCTGCTCCGGGGAGCAAGGCGACTCAGATAGCCATGTACATGAGGAACAGCGGCGTCCTTGTTGCGAATGACTTCACGGGCCTGCGCCTGAAGTCTCTCGGCCTGAATATGCAGAGGTGCGGGGTTTCAAACTCAATAATAACAAGGATGGAGGGAAGGTTTTTCAGGGGCCTCAGTTTTGACAGGATTCTTGTGGACGCCCCCTGCTCAGGCACAGGCACCATAAGGAAGAGCCTGAAAACACTGAGGATGTGGAACCCTGACGCTGTGAGAAGGCTGGCGGGGCAGCAGAGGCAGCTGCTTGAGGCAGCATACCAGAACCTCAGGAAGGGAGGAACCCTTGTTTACTCCACATGCTCCCTTGAGCCGGAGGAGGACGAGGGGGTTGTGAGCTGGCTCCTGGACTCCCACGAGGACCTGAGGGCAGAAAAGATATCCCTGCCAGGGCTGAAGGCTGGAAAGCCAGTAACCGAGTTCAACGGCCAGAGCTTCAACCCTCAGGTCAGGAACACCCTGAGGATATGGCCGCAGGACAACGACACAGAGGGCTTCTTTGTTGCAAGGATTGTGAAGATAAGAGAATAGCTTCGGGTTTATTTCAGCTAGATAAAAAGGAAAGATTCCATTTTGAGTTCCAAAAGGCATAAGAAGAGGGTGCCAACAGGGGAAAGTAAAATTGAGCTAGTGCTTAAAGGAAGAGGAAAACAATAAGGAAAGAATCAGAGGAGTATAAGAGGTTAACAGGATGAATTATATTTATATTGATGAAAGTGGCGATTTAGGATTTAGTGAGAAAGGAAGTGAGTATTTTGTAATGTCAGCCATAGTTATCAATGATGAGGGGACCCATAATCAGTTCAGAAGGATACCTAAAAAAATAAGACAAAGAAAACTTAAAAAAAGCTTTAAGAAACAATCTGAATTAAAGTTTTCAAATTCCTCTGTTCTTATACGCGAGCAATTCCTTACAAGAGCAGCAAAACTCCCGATAAAGGTTTACGCGCTGATTATAAAAAAGGAACATACTAAACTACTGCGGGCTAAAGCCCGCAGGGTTGTGTGAAGGCTGTTAGCTTCTT
>CAYVGP010000004.1:0-17817 GCA_964451135.1 uncultured Methanosarcinales archaeon | reverse complement strand
CTCTCTTCTTGAGGAAAGCAGGGCGCAGTGCTTCGGATTTTATGACCTGCACGCCTTTGCAAAGAAAAAGATGCTGAAGGGGGTTCCGAGAACAGCAGCCGTTCTCAAAACTCTCAGGGAAAAGGGGTTCCCTGCGAGCGTTTCCCACATAAAGGGCTTTGCCATAAAAACAGCAGCAAGCTATGAGGAGTTTCTTGACGCAGCAAAGCATGCCCTGTCCCAAGAAAACAAATAGGCAGCTGCCGCTTCCGGGCCTGAAAAAAGAAAACTTTATATTATACGCCTTCGGTTTTAAGACTCATGCTGAAGAAAAGCCGCCTTGCAATCCTAGTCCTCTTCGTTCTCGCTGCCTCAATTGCTGCTGCAATACCCCCTCCCCCTCCTCCTCCTGACTTCGGCTTTGGCTCGTCCCCTTCCAATTCTTCCCTCAACATTACTGCGCAGGACAACTCCTCCTCTGGCCAGAGCAACCAGACAAGCAGCCAGACACAGGAGAACGCGTCCGACTCAGGGGCAAACGCGCCCACTGAAGACAACGCAGACCAGGACTCCGTAGCCCAGCCGAGCTGCTCTGACAGCATAAGAAACCAGGGCGAAACAGGGGTTGACTGCGGGGGACCCTGCTCGCCATGCGCAAATGAGGAGGCAACAGGCGATGAGGGCTCCCAAAACAACGCTGATGCTTCTGAGACTCCCGGAGGCACTGACCAAGGTGGAGGCACCAGTGCGCCCCCGAATGATGAGGGTTTAAACAATCCTCCTCAAGACACTGAGGCAATAAGCCAGAGGGACTCTTCCCCGCCAGACAGCGGCGCAGCCGGCCCTGGCACCTCCCAGCTTGTCGGGGGCGCTGCAGAGCCTTCCCAAGACAACGCGGATTCTGCATTTTACGAGGAAGAGCCCTCCCCCCAACAGGGCTTTTCGCCCTTGGTGTGGCTGCTGGTGCTCATTGTGCCCCTTGCCCTGATAGGCGCAGCATCCTACCTCTTCATTCGCCGGGAGATGAATGCAAAGCACAGCGATTTCTCCCTTCCAGCTGATGCGGTCAATGGTTCTGGGGAAGCAAAAAGCGAAACCTCTCAACCCTCGGAGCAGCCCTCCCAGCCAACCAGCGCTCTGCCGGACCAAGGGGCTGCTAACAGCCAGTTCCAGGGTGCTCAGGCAACTGCTGCGCAGAACCAGCAAAGCGAGACTTCCCAACACCCTTCTGGAACAGCTGCTTCTCCTGGCTGGGCAGCACAGGCCCAGCCACGCTCCCAGGGCTCCAACGCCCAGCTTGCCAACTACTTGAGTTTCTGGCTGAGGCGCGGCTACCTTTACGAAGCAATAAAGAACGTGCTTGTCTCAAAGGGATGGAGGGGGGAGGACGTGGACAGGGCGTACCAGCTCCTTGTTTCCAGGGCGTCAGCATCTCACGCATCCCAGCAACAGGCAGGCACGCCTCCAGACAAGCGTTGAGCTGTGAAAAATGGTTCTTGAAAATCTTTTCAAGGAAAAATGGGTTGAGCGCAGGCCCTCCTACTCCTTCCTGCTCGGGGTAATATTTACCCTGATAGCTTATGCAACCTCCAGAATCCTGTTCCGCCACTCCGCAGCTCTTGTTGGCGTTTCAGCAATTCTCTTTGTGGTCATCCTCGCCCTGCCAGGCATAAACCGCTTGTTTGACTCTGAGGAAAGAAAAGAGGCAGAGAACTACGGCGGGTTTGTGAGGGAGCACGAGGAAACATTTGACTTCTACATCTACTTCTTCCTCGGCGTATTTGCTGTGTTCTTCGCGCTCGCAATAATGTTCCCCTCCTCTGTCCTCTCCATGAGCGACATCACTGGCTCAAAGGCCTCAGCATCCCAGCAGAGAGTCTATAAGGTCTCAGACTCCGCACCCCCAGGAAGAATCCCTCCCCCGCCCCCCCCTGACTTCTCCCTCGGGGCAGAGAAGCAAAAAGCCCCTTTCCTCAATGCCCAGATCTTCTCAATATTCCTGAACAACCTTTACGTGATGCTTGTTGCATTCGCACTTTCTCTTTTTTACGGCTCAGGCGCCCTCTTCCTCATAACATTCAATGCCTCTGTCTTTGCTTCTGCGCTCGCAGGGTTTGTGAGAGCCAGGATCGTTCTCGGCTCCATCGTGTTCTCCACCTCCATAGCGCTGTGCCATGTTGCTGTAATAATGCTCCACATGGTTCCTGAGGTGGCTGCCTATGTTTTGGCGGCTATTGCAGGGGGGGTCCTCTCAAAAGCTCTTCTCAGGGAAAAGGCGGGCTCAAAGAGGTTCAAGAGGGTTCTCAAAGACTCCTTCATTCTCTTGCTAATATCTGTGGCAGTGCTGTTTTTTGCAGCTTTTATGGAGGTCAAGGTCTCAAAAGGCATCTTCTCCTCAGACATCTGCAGTGTCTCCCCTTCTCTTGTAGTAGGGGCAATCTCTGCTTTCATTGCCCTGTTAGTGTTCTTTGAGGTCATGAGGAAAAGATCAAAGAAGAGGTAGCTGTTTTGTTCACCTCTAAGTGTTGTTATTAGTAACTTTTGAAACGCATTTTTCAGCAAAATTTAAATATTGGCCCCCTTATTTGTTGATTAACTTAGTTTGATTTCAAAAAGTGGTGGTGACTCTGAAAAGGTATGCGTTGTTGGTAGGACTGTTGCTTGTATCCCTCTTCTTTGGGTGTGAGTCTGCTCAGCTTCCTCCTTTTCCTTCTGTTTCCGGCCCTGTTGGCCAGGCTGCTGTTGTTGTGGGTGGTGCTGTTTCTGTTGTTAAGGTTTCTGAGGGTGTTTATAATGTGACTGTGTTTCCGGATGACAATAATATTTATGCTGTTTACCGCTTTGTTTACCTTAATGATTCTGATTCTCCTTCTCAGTTTAAGGTGGGCAATGCCTTTCCCAAGGCTACTAACAGTTACACTGCTATTATCCCTTTGATTTATTCTAACAGGTACCCTTTTGTTTCCGGGCTGGTTGATGTTTCTGGCTGGCCTCCTGGGAATTATTCTGTGGCTGTTTCTGCGTACAAGCTTGATGTTGCTAATAGGAGGTGGGACTTGAGCACGTATTATGTTTTTGAGGGCGTTCTTAGTGTGGTCGCTCCTGGCTGCACTTCTGCTGACAATGCTTGCTTGAACGTTACTCACAGGCAGTTCTGCGACAACGGCGTGTTAAGAGTGGAAGAGTGCGGCTTCCTCTGCGCAAATAATGAGTGCTATGACAGCCCTGCTGCTTGCTCTGACGGAAACTGCGACACAAGCTTTGACTGCTACTGCACCGGCATGGGTGCTGAGGGCTACGGGGACTGCACTGCCCAGCAGTGCGGTGCTTCGCAGTGCACTGACCAGGACGATGACGGCTACGGCGCTCCGGGCTCTTCTGGTTGCCAGAACCAGGGCGTTGATTGCGATGATGGCAATGAGTCGATTCATCCGGGTGCTTCTGAGGTTTGTAATGGTGTTGATGATGATTGTGATGGCGCTGTTGATGAGGGTTGTGAGTGTGTTCCTGGTGAGACTCAGAGTTGTGGTTCTGATGAGGGTGCTTGTGTTGCTGGTACGCAGACTTGTGGTGCTGATGGTAAGTGGGGTTCTTGTGAGCGTGAGGTTGGTCCTTCTGACGAGGTTTGTAATGGTGTTGATGATGATTGTGATGGTCAGACGGATGAGGGTGTTTCTGGTAGTCCTTTGAGTGAGTCTTGTTATACTGGGCCTGCTGGGACTGAGGGTGTTGGTTTGTGTCAGGCTGGTAGTAGGGTTTGTAGTGGTGGTTCTTGGGGTTCTTGTGAGGGTGAGGTTGTGCCTGCTTCTGAGATTTGTGACGGGCAAGACAATGACTGTGACGGCACTGTTGATGAGGGTTGTGATTGTGTTGCTGGTCAGACTCAGAGTTGTGGTTCTGATGAGGGTGCTTGTGTTGCTGGTACGCAGACTTGTGGTGCTGATGGTAAGTGGGGTTCTTGTGAGGGCGAGGTTGGTCCTTCTGAGGAGGTTTGTAATGGTGTTGATGATGATTGTGATGGTCAGACGGATGAAAACTGCGGCTGCTCTGATTACTCTGTGAATGACTGCCCCTCGCCAGACTGCGAGGTTTGCAGCAAGTGCGATGGCAATAAATACTCAGGCCAGGGCAGCTCTTACTGCGCAGACTCCTGCACATATACCTGCGTGGCGGGTGAGTGCGGCGCAGAATGCGATGACAGCTCTGATTACATTGCTTCAGGCGGTGTGTGCAAGTGGGGTTGCGATTCTGATTGCGGTTTTGCCAGTTCAGAGGATTGCGGTGCCAGTGGAAGGGGAACTAACAGCTGCTCTGATGATGGTGTTGAGGTGAATGGTGCCTGTTATTGGGGCGAGTCCTGCTCTGCGTCTGGCTACACAGCTCCGCAGAGTGATGCTAACAAGCCAGCAACATACTATGAGTCGGGAAGCACTTGCTACTACGCTTGCACTGTTACCTGCACTTCTTCCGGCTGGTCAAGGAGCGGTTGCCAGCAGGATACTTCCAAGGGCTGCGCTGCCTCTGTGTGTTCCGAAAGCGGCTGGGATGATACTGCCTGCGGGAACTGCGCCAGTTATAATAATCAAAACTCTTGCGAGGGCGATTCCTCTTGCGACTGGTGCCCTTCATGCAGCAATGCCAAGTATTCTGATGGCTCCGACAGGTGCGTTGCAAGTGGCGCATGCTCATATAGTTGCTCTAAAGGCAATTGCGGCGCAGAATGCGATTCCTCTCATACTTTTGAGGTTTCCAACGGGCAGTGCAACTGGGGTTGTGACAGTAGCTGCTCATTCGAAAACACGCAAGATTGCTACAATAACAACTGCGATGCTGACGGAGTAATAAGCGGAAGCAACTGCCTCATAGACGAAAGCTGCGACTCAACCGGATACACAGCACCAACACCAATAGACTGCGACACATACGACAAGACAAGCGGAACAACAATAAGGGAGAGCGAACCCACTTCTTCAACTTGTAAGTCCGGGTGCTCTGGTCAGGGGTGCTGCGAAGTTGTAGAGAAGGTTTGTGATGCTGACTCGTCAGACGGATTTTATGTTGATTCTTCGGGCTGTGGCGACTACTTTACTATTGAGGGAGACAAGTATTACTGCTACTATGGCGATAATGGGTTCTATGTGTCCTCAAGTTCATCTGCCCCAGCTGAGGACACTGACAGCAGATGCAGTGATGGTTATGACAATGACTGCAACGGACTCTCTGATTGCGACGACCCTGATTGTCAGGGCACTCAGGCTTGCGGTGTTCATGACTTGTCTTTAATGAGTGTTGAGTTTCCTGATTCGGGGATGGTGGGGGAGGCTGTTACTTTTAAGGCGTCGGTGCGGAACACGGGGGATTTTCCTGAGGATTATGTTTTGAAGTTTTTTGTTGATGATGTGGAGGTTTCTGGGTGTAGGTTAGATAGTGTTGCTCATGGCTTTCCTCCTTTGAATCCTAATAATTACATTCAGATAACTTCTTGTTCTTTTACGCCTTCTCAGTCTGGTGTGTACGAGTTGCTTATTCGGGCTGAGCCTGTTCAGGGCGAAACGAATTTGATTAATAATATGGCGCTTAGTAATGTTTCTGTGCAAGGTGTTCATGATGTTGCTGTTGCTAACGTTTCTGTGCCGCAGGGTTCTGTTAGGGCTGCTTCTGCAGTCAACTTTTCTGCAAGAATCAGTGATGTTGGTGATTTTGACGAGTCTGGTGTTAAGCTGAATTTTTCTGTTGATGGGAGGACTATTTGCCTAAAGACAGCGTCTTCTGTGGTTGCTGGGCAGAAGAGCGCTGCTTTGACCTGCTCGTTCACTCCGGATGCTGTGGGTAGCTACGCCTTGAGGTTTGAGGTTTTGCCTGTTAGTGGAGAAACGAATCTTGATAATAATGTTTATGCAGGCTCCTTAAACGTTGTTGAATGTTTGGGTGTTGGTGATTGTGGTGGTGGCGAGTCTTGTATTTCTAGTTCCTGTGAGAAGAAGTGCACTGCTGATGTCGGTGCTGCTTGCGAGGGTTATGATTTTGCGCAGTGTTCTGTTGGTAATCCTGGTGGGTGGGATGTTGTTTCTGATGGTGATGTTTGGTGTGATGATTCTTCCTCTGGGACTCATTGTTTTTGTAGGAATAACTCTGCTCCGTCTGTTACTCTTTTAAACCCTTCTAATAATGCTGTTGTTGATGATATCTCAAGTCTTTCGTTGTCTTGGTCGGGGGGTGATGTTGATGGTGATTCTTTGAGTTTCAGGGTTTTTTTGGGTGAGCAGAGTTCTTCTTTGGGTGTTGTTTCTGGTGTGATTTCTTCTGAGTCTTTTAATGCGAGTACCTTGGTTAGTCTGGGTAAGTCGTATGAGTGGCTGGTTGAGGTCAGTGATGGTTTTGTTGGTGTCAACTCTTCTAAATGGTCGTTTTCTGTGGTGGAGTGCTTGTCTAAGGATGATTGTGCTGGTGGAGAGGTTTGTTCTTCTCAGAATGTTTGTGTGGATTGTGATTCTGATCAGCTTGGTTGTGGGTCTTCAGTGTGCGGTTCTGGTTCTTGGTTGGTTTCTTCTGTTTTTGAGCTTGGTACTAGTGCTAGGTGTTGCGGTGATGATGCGAACGAGTTTTATATTAACAATTCTGTTTTGAATGTTGAGGCTTGTTGTAATTCTTCTGATGCTTGTGTTGATTCGAGTGGGTTATGTATGCATGGTCAGACTGCTGGAGAAACTTCTTGTGGCGACGGCCTGGACAATGACTGCGACGGAAAGGCTGATTGCGATGACCCTGATTGTCAGGGCACTCAGGCTTGCGGTGTTCATGATGTTGCTGTTGTTGATGTTTCTGTGCCGCAGGGTTCTGTTAGGGCTGCTTCTGCGGTCAACTTTTCTGCAAGAATTAGTAATGTTGGTGATTTTGACGAGTCTGGTGTTAAGCTGAATTTTTCTGTTGATGGGAGGACTATTTGCCTAAAGACAGCGTCTTCTGTGGTTGCTGGGCAGAAGAGCGCTGCTTTGACCTGCTCGTTCACTCCGGATGCTGTGGGTAGCTACGCCTTGAGGTTTGAGGTTTTGCCTGTTAGTGGAGAAACGAATCTTGGTAATAATGTTTATGCAGGCTCCTTAAACGTTGTTGAGTGCAAAATCAATGACGACTGCAGCGCTGATAAATTATGCCAAAGTAATGCATGCGTACCTATTTCTTTGTCTCTGCCTTCTTCAACTTATGCTTGGTTGGGTTCTTTGACTCATGATTTCAAAGTGGAAACAACTGGAAACGCGGCTTGTAGCAGTAAGGGTTTGGTTTGTGATAGTGTGTGGTGGAATTGTAAGAACACAGATCCCTCTTGGGCTCAAGGGTGGAATATGTTTACGGGGGGTTCAGCTAGGTGTGATGATTCTTCTTTCAGTGTAGATCTTTGTGCTATTGCCGCTAAGTGCGTTGAATGCAATTCGGACAGTGATTGTGGTTCCAGCGGCGAGTCTTGTATCTCTAATTCCTGCGAGAAGAAGTGCACTGCTGAAGCTGGTGCTGCTTGCGAGGGCTTTCATGGCGCTAAGTGTTATGGTGAGGGGAACTTGGGTGGTTGGACTCTTAGCGACAACGGTTCAAGATGGTGTGATGCTCAGGGCACCGGCACCACTTGCTACTGCGGCAACAGTCAACCAACCGTGAATCTCCTTGAACCCGCTAACGGTGCCACAGAGGTAGACCCTGCCAATGTTGAGCTAAAATGGTACGGGGATGATGTGGATGGTGACGATTTAGAATTTTTGCTTTATTTAGGCAAAGACAGCAACACAATAGCTTTTGGGCAGTGGTCAAGTGCCACAAGCATTGTCCTGAACAATCTTGAACCTGGAACAACGTACGCTTGGAAGGTGAAGGTGAGAGATGGAACAGATTCTGGCGCCAAAACCTCAGAATCCCAGGTCTTCTCATTCGCGACATCTGTTCCTCCCGAGGTTTGCGATAACGGTGTTGATGATGATGGTGACAATAAGGTGGACTATTTTGATGATGATTGTGTTTGTCCGAGTGGTTCCTCCAAGCTGGGCGGAGCGTGTTTTTCTTGTGACATTCCCGTTACTTCTGTGATTATGGGTAATAACACTAACTTTTTGGTAAGGCTTGAGGCTGGCAGTGCTAGCGGTACTTGTGTTTTTGAGTACGGGGATGGTTCTACTAATTATGGTTCTTGTGCTTCTTTTGCGGTTCCGAATATTGCTAATGGTTATCATCAGGTTTTGTATTCCTATTCTTCTTCCGGTACTATGAGTCCTATGTTGAGATCTTTGGAGGGGGGTAGTGTTTATTGTGGCAGCGTTAGTGTTGTTGAGTGTTTGGATGATGGTGATTGTGTTGCTGGTAAGGTGTGTGATGCTAGTAATGTTTGTGTGTCTAGGTCTGTTCCTGTGGGGACTTTGTTTGTTACTAGTGGTAGGTGGAGTGGCAATTTGGGCGGGAGGGTTGGGGCTAATAATAAGTGTCAGGCTTCTGCTAGTAGTGCTGGTTTGCCTGGCAAGTGGGTGGCTTTTTTGAGTACTTCTGATTTGAGTGTCAAGCAGCTTGTTTTGAATGCTGGTTTTGGTGAGTCCAGCAAGTTTTACCGGATGGACGGCTTGGTTCTGGCTGATGGTGTTTCTGGCTTGTTTGATGGCAGCATGAATTACGCTGTTCATTTGAATGAGAATGGTGTGGCTAATGATTATTCTGATAGCAAGTTGAAGTATGTTTGGACTGGTTATGGTGGTTTCCCGACTTGTTCAGATTGGACTGACGCTAGTCGTTCCAACGTCGGAACCCATGGTAGGGTTACTAATACTCCATACGGCAGTTCTTGGAACATTTCTTGGGTATATGCGTCCATCATGGACTGTGGTTCCAGCCTCCGTCTTTACTGTCTCCGCGTGCCCGACAGTTACAATCCTGCGCAGAACCTCGGGGGCTCTGCTGTTGCTGTGCCTGAGGTTGACCCCTGCTCCCGCTGCGGGGCCGGCCTGTTTAATGTGTGCGACAGGGACGAGTGCCTGTCGCTTGGTGAGAACTGCGCGTTTTCTGTGAACAGAAAGGGAAAGAAGAAGTGCTTCTCTGTGTGAGTGGTTTAGGTGTCTTCTTTTGGATATTTTTATTTATTGAAAATCTCGCACGAAGTTTTTATGCCTTTAACGCCTCGTGCTTCATGACAAAATTTTCTTGTTGTCCCGATTTCGTATTTATGCAGACAAACGGAGAAGAATTGCTACCAACGGCTCTTTTAGAAGAAGCGCAAGCAGGTATGCCAGGAAAAAGCTGGGCACGAACGGCACTCCTTCTTTCACCAGCACCCTTTTTATCAGCCCCCTTCTTTTCATTGAGATGAGCGTTCTTATCTGTTTCTCCCCTATTCCCAGCTCTTTCGGGCTGTAAATTGTTCTTCCGTTGTGTTTTATTTCCTCAGCAACCCAGTCCCCTTCTGTGAGCCTTTCAGGGGGTATGCGCTTGTACATGCACGCCTTTTCAACTGCGGTGACGAACTGCCAGGCGTAGAGGGTGAGGATTGAGAGCAGGGAAGCAGCTGCAAGCGAAGCCCTTGCCTTTGTTGAGCTGGAAAGAAGCGCTGCAAGGACAAGAACTGCTGCCAGGCCAAGAATGCCTTTTGTTATTTTCCTTGTTCTTTTCTCCTTTCTTATGCTTTTAATCTTTTTTCTGACTATTTTCGGGTTCCTTGTTCCCAGCGCCAGGGTCCATAGTATGCCGTAAACAGCTCCTGCCACAAGAAGCAGTATGAAGAAGTCCGCGAGCTTTGAGGTTGCGGAGAAGTCAAACCCTATAAGGGCCCCCATGCCCATGAGAAGCTTTGCGTCGCCGCCTCCCCACTGGCCCGAGTAGAATAGCAGGAGGGATATTGCGAGAAACACTGCGAACCCTGCAAGCCCCTCAGTTATTATTTCGGCCTTGCCTGTGTATGCTGAAAGAATCCCCCTTGCCCCGAGTGCTGCTGCTATGAGGGAGTAGTTGAGCCAGTCAGGGACCTCCCTTGTCCTTATGTCTGTCCACGACGCAACTGCAAGGTATGCCAGTCCCAGTGATTCAAGCGCAAGCATGCTGTTTTTTTCAATGGCAAACTATTTAAATCTTGTTGTAATGTTTTCCGCCATGGGCAAAGAAACCGCTCCCGGCGTGAGGCACCTTGCTCTTGTTGCTGGCGACCTGAGGAAGCAGGGTTCAGGCACAGGGAAGGAAAACATTGAGGCATCCCTTGAGGCATTGTTCTGCCTTTTTGAGGCGCAGCTCTCTCTTGACATTCCTGTGCTTAGTGTCCATCTTTTCCCAAGCTCCCTTTTCTCTGACTCCTCCTATGCCAGAGAATTCTCGCTTGCTGTTTCTTCGTGGCTCTCCTCAGCGAGGTTCAGGTCGTTTCTTCATGAGAACAAGGTGAAGCTTACTGTGCTGGGGAAGTGGTACGACCTCGGGGATGAGCTTGTTGAGTCTGTGAAATCAGCATTGGAGTCCACTGCCGGCTTTGACACCTTTTTTCTGAACCTTTGCCTGAACTACGACGGGCAGGAGGAGATACTTGACGCATTGAGGGTTATCTCAAGGATGATTGTGTCAGGAAAGATGAGCGAGGTATCTGTCACCAAGGAGCTTGTGAAGGAGCACATGGCCTCCTCCTACTTCATTCCCCCTGACATTGTGCTTCTTCCAAAAGCGGAGTGTTCTTTGCAGGGATTGTTTCTGTGGGACATCGCCTTTTCATCCCTGATAAGCCTTGGCTGTTTTGTGAGCGAGCTTACCGCGGAGAGGGTGAGGGCTGCGATTGGTAATTGGCCTTGCAGGGGGTGAATGAGTGTGAGAACAGTGATGGTTTTCGGGACATTTGACGGGATTCACGAGGGTCACATCCACTTTTTCAGGGAGGCGAGGAAGTACGGAAACAGGCTGGTTGCTGTTGTTGCCCTTGACAGGACTGTGAGGGAGGTTAAGGGGCGAATGCCCCTGAGGCCGCAGGAGCAGCGCCTCAAAGAAGTGAGCTCCCTGCCTGAGGTGGACGAGGCTGTTCTTGGATGCGAGGACGACAAGTTCAGGGTCATTGAGGAGTTCAGGCCCGACGTCATATGCCTGGGGCACGACCAGCACGCCTTTGCAGACGAGCTCCCTGGGCAGCTTGCGAAGAGGGGCATAAGGGCGAAGATAGTCAGGGGGGGGCCGTTCAGGAGGGAGATTTACCGCTCCTCAATCATCAACAGGCTCAGGGCTTCTGAGGGTCTCTGAGCCCGGATTATCAAAAACATTGAGCAACCATGGCAACTGCTTTGTTCGTCGGCCGGTTTCAGCCCCTTCACAAGGGGCACCTCCACATAATAAGCCAGGCCTTGAGGGACAATGAGAGGCTTGTGGTGGTGGTGGGAAGCGCGCAGGAAAAGAACACCCTTGAGAACCCTCTCTCAACAGAGGAGCGAATGAGGATGATTGAGGGGGCGCTGGGCGCAATGGGGCTTTCCAATGTTGTGCTTGTTCCTCTTGAGGACTTCAACAACAACGAGAAGTGGCTCAGCGAGCTGCTCTCAAGAACCCCCTTGTTTGAGGTTGTTTATGCAGGGGACAACAAGGCCACAGAGGAGCTGTTCAGCCAGGCAGGGTTCAGGGTTGTTACTCATCCGAGATACAGGGGCATCTCAAGCTCGGCAATAAGGGAAAGAATACTCAGGGGCGAGGATTGGGAGCACATGGTTCCTGCCTCAGTCCTGGATTTTCTGAGGAGCATCGGGTTTGAGGATAGGCTTAAAAGCCTCGCTGGCTAGTGGGTGTCGGAGCAGCCATTTTGAAGCTATTCGGCTGTGGCAGGGCATATATTGCAGGGCCTCAGACTGAGTGCAGTTGCCAGTGCTGAACTCTCTGACTCTCTTCTAAAGGGCTCTTCTGAGCCTCTGGAAAAATCCTTCCTTGGGCAGGAAGTCGCTTTTTGACTCGTTCCTGAGCTTTTCAAGGAGCTCTCTCTCTTTTTTCGTTACCTTTTCAGGGATGTGGACTATGACCCTTACGAGCTGGTCCCCGTGGCCGTGGCCGTGAAGCTTCGGCATGCCCTTGCCTCTCATCTTTAGGATGGTGTGGCTCTGCGTGCCGGGAGGTATGACTAGCTTGGCTTTCCCGTCCATTGTCGGCACTTCTATCTCCCCCCCGAGTATTGCTGTTATGAATGATATGGGCACCTCTATGTAGAGGTCGCTGTTTCGCCTTGCGAAGATTGGGTGGGGCTTTATGTGCACCTCAACGAAGAGGTCTCCCGGCTCTCCCCCGCGCTCTCCGCTCTCCCCCTCTCCGGGTATCTTCAGGCGGGTGCCTTCCTCTATGCCCTTGGGTATCTTTATCTCTATTCTCTTTGTCTTTCTCACAAGCCCTGCTCCTCCGCATTGGTGGCAGAAGTCCGTGACAACCTCTCCTTGGCCGTTGCATCTTGAGCAGGTGCTTGTTGTCTGGAATATTCCGAAAGCAGTTCTCCTTGAGTGCCTCACAGCCCCTGCGCCACCGCAGGCCGGGCACTTCTTTATTGCGTCAGGGGAGGCTGCCCCGCTTCCCCCGCAGCTCGGGCATGTTTCCTGCTTCGGCAGCACTATTGTTTTCACAGCGCCATGGTACGCCTCGTCAAGGCTTATCTCAAGGTCAACCCTGAGCGATGCTCCCCTGCCTGTTCTTCTCGCCCTTGTCCTGAACCCTGAGAATCCTTCCCCGAATATCTCGCTGAATATGTCTCCGAAGTCAAACCCGCTCCCAAATCCGAACCCGAAGTCCCCGAAGTCAAACCCGCGGAAGTCGCTGAACCCCTCTGCGGTTGTTCCGAAGCGGTCGTACTGGGCTCTTTTCTTTTCGTCCCCGAGAACAGCGAATGCCTCGTTTATCTCCTTGAACTTTTCTGTTGCGTTGCTTTCCTTGCTTATGTCGGGGTGGTATTTCTTCGCAAGCCGCTTGTATGCTTTCTTAATCTCTTCCTGGCTTGCGTTCCTGTCCACTCCGAGTATTTTGTAGTAATCCTTTTGAGGCATTCCTTGCTTCACCCTCTAACTGGTTGGGAAGAATAGTTTTAAAGGCTTTTGGTTTCTCCTGCCGGAAATGAAAAAACAAGAAATAATTGTGCTTATCCAAATGCGTCTTCGGAGCTAATCAAAACACTCATCACTGCTTCTTGTCTTTCTTGTCCTCATCCTCCACCTTGTACTCTGCGTCAACCACCTTTTCCTTGTCTTCTGTCTTGCCTGCTTCCTGGGCTTTTTCTTCCTGCCTTGCAGCCGCTGCCTTCTGGTAGAGTTCTGTGGACGCTTCCATGACCTCCTTGTTCAGCTCCTCCATCGCCTGCTTTATCTTTGCTATGTCCTTTTTCTCTTCCCCTATCAGCTTTTTGAGCTCGTCCTTTTTCTTTGTTATGCTGTCAATCTTGGCTTTATCTATCTTGTCTCCTGCCTCGTTGAGCAGTTTTTCAGCAGCGTACACAGCTGTGTCCGCCTGGTTTATTGTTTCTGCCTCTTCCTTGCGCTTTTTGTCCTCCTCTGCGTGGGCCTCTGCCTCTTTCCTCATCCTCTCAACTTCCTCCTCGGAGAGCTTGTTCGGGGCTGTTATCTTGATGCTCTGCTCCTTGTTTGTTCCAAGGTCCTTTGCTGTGACATGGAGTATGCCGTTGGCGTCAATGTCAAACGTGACCTCTATCTGCGGCACCCCTCTGGGCGCAGGCGGTATTCCTATGAGGTCAAACTGGCCCAGGAGCTTGTTGTCGGCAAACATGGGCCTCTCCCCCTGACCAACCCTTATTGTGACAGCTGTCTGGTTGTCTGCTGCTGTTGAGAATATCTGGCTCTTCTTTGTTGGTATGGTGGTGTTTCTCTCTATCAGCTTGGTGAACACTCCCCCTAGGGTTTCTATGCCGAGGGACAGCGGGGTGACATCAAGAAGCAGGACGTCCTTCACCTCTCCCGAGAGCACGCCCCCCTGTATCGCTGCTCCCATTGCGACGCACTCCATGGGGTCTATGCCCCTCTCAACCTTCTTGCCTATTTGCTCTTCAAGGAATTTCTGGACAATGGGCATCCTTGTTGGGCCCCCAACAAGTATAATCTTGTCAATCTCTTTGGGAGTGAGCTTCGCATCCTTCAGTGCCTGCTCCACGCTGTGCTTTGTCTTCTCAACTATCGGCCTGACGAGCTCCTCAAGCTGCGATCTTCTCAGCTTCATGACGAGGTGCTTTGGGCCGTTCTGGTCTGCTGTGATGAAAGGGAGGTTTATTTCGGTTTCAAGGGTTGTTGAGAGCTCTATCTTCGCCTTCTCAGCTGCCTCTGTCAGTCTCTGCATGGCTGTCTTGTCTTTTGTCAGGTCTATTCCTTCCTGCTTCTTGAACTCCTCAACTATGAACTTGACGATTGCCTCGTCCATGTCCCTTCCGCCGAGCTGGGTGTCCCCGCTTGTTGACTTGACTTCAAACACTCCGTCGCCGAACTCCATTATCGTCACGTCAAGAGTTCCTCCGCCGAAGTCAAACACCAGTATCTTCTGCTCCTTCTCCTGCTTGTCTATTCCGTACGCAAGCGCAGCGGCTGTGGGCTCGTTTATTATCCTGACAACGTCAAGCCCTGCAATCGCTCCTGCGTCCTTTGTTGCCTGCCTCTGGTTGTCGTCAAAATAAGCAGGGACAGTTATGACTGCTTTCTCAACCTTTTCTCGCAGAAACTCCTCCGCGTCCTTTTTTATCTTCTGGAGAATGAATGCTGATATCTGCTGGGGGGTGTATTCCTTTCCCATTATCTTGTACTTGTAGTTTGTGCCCATCTTTCTCTTAACCCCTGTGATGGTGTTCTCGGGGTTTGTGGCAGCCTGCCTTCTTGCCGGCTCTCCCACCAGTATCTGCCCGTCCTTTGTGAATGCAACAACGCTTGGAAACGCCTTTCCGTAGAGCGTTGCTCCTTCAGCGCTGGGGATTATTTTGGGCCTTCCTGCCTCAAGGTATGCTGCAGCTGAGTTGCTGGTTCCCAAGTCAATGCCTATTATCTTTCCCATTTTGATGACCTCCGAAATTTTTTGGTATCATCCTTGCGTGTGTGGCTCTGCATGCATTTCATTGCCTGAGCCCTTCTCTTCCTTTTCTTGGTTGTGCCCTGCTTTTTCTTCCCTTTCCTCTTCTTGCTCTTTTTCGTGAATCTTTGCGACTTTCACTTTCGCGTGCCTCAGCACCCTTCCCCTGAACGAGTATCCAGCCTGGAACTCCTCCACTATCGTGTTGTCAAGCTCCTTCTTGTCTGTGGGCTCAACCATCAGGGCCTCGTGCAGGAACGGGTCAAAGGGCTTTCCCTTGCTCTCTATCCTTTCAAGCCCTTCTGACTTCAGTATCTGGATTAGCTGGCTGTATATTGTCTTAACGCCCTCGTCATGCTTCTGTTTCAGGCATTCCTCAAAGCTGTCGAGCACTGGGAGCAGCTTCTGAACAAGCCCTGCGTTAGCCATCTCTATCAGGTTTCTGGCGTCTCTCTCGTTTCTTTTGCGGTAGTTGTCAAAATCTGCCTGCACTCTTTTGAGAGTATTGAGCATGTCCTGGTACTGCCTTTCCTTTTGCTCAAGCCTTTCCATTATCTCGCTTTCCCTGGTTTTTTCCCGGCGCTTCCGGGTACCCTCTTTTTTGTGCCCCTCTCTTGCCGGGTAAGCGGATTTTTCTCGGTGTGAGTCTTCGTCTTTTTTTTCATGGCGCGCTTTTTCATGCTCTTTTTTTTCTCTGGTTGCGTGCTTCATTTTTATCTCACTTCTGGAAACAGGGCTTTTAAGAGCTTCTATGCAATACCCAACACTTAAAATTTCGTTGACTTAAAATCAACTTTTTTAGATTAAAATCAACACTCATATTTAAATTTTTCGCAAAAACTTTTTATATTAGCTCTGCATTGAAATGATTATGTTTGAGAGCCAGAAAATAACCCTTATCAAGACTGCAAAGCCGAGAACAGGAAGCATCAATGATAAGATAAGGTGGTTTGCAGGCACCTTGGGGCTCTTTGGCCTCAGAGACAAGGATAGCTCATGCTTTAGGGTCTTTATTGAGCTTTTGAAGAGTTCTCAGGCCCAGTCCCCACTGACCAGCGAGCAAATGGCGTCCCTCCTCGGCCTCACTCGCGGAACTGTGATACACCACCTCAACAAGCTGATGGAGGCAGGCCTGGTAGTCAACAGGAGGAACAGGTACATGCTCAGGGCGGACTCTCTCTCATACCTTGTTGAGGAGCTGAACGAGGATGTTCAGAGAATACTCTCTGACTTAAAAGAGGTTGCTGCTGACATAGACAGGGTTCTTGGCGGCACGAAGTAGCTACTCAGGGGGACTGCTGCAAAACACAACATTTAAATATTAGGGGCGCAGTGGTTGAATTGGTGGTGCGCAGTGCATAAACGCTTACAACTGGTGATTGGCCTATTTCTCATAATCCTGGCATATTCAGCGTACGGCGTCGGTTCCTTTGATGTGTCTGTTGAGGCTGTTAAAAACAGGATTTATCCGAACGAAACAGCAGAGTTCAAGCTCGTCATAAACAACAACGTGAACATCATTGAGACATTTGAGATATCAAGCCCTGACACCCTTTTCTGGGATGTTTACACCCTTCCCAGAAAGGACTACGTTGTGGAGGTTTTTCCTGGCAAGAGCAGGTCAGTGGACATCTTCTTCAGGCCCCTTTACGTTGAGCCGGGAATTTACAGCGTAAGAATAAACGTGTATGCCCAGCGGCAGAAGCAGAGGGTTACCGAGGAATTGGACATAGAGGTGAGAAACCCTGCCCCCGGCTATAAGAAGTACGTGCCGGGAGTTGCAACCACCTTGATAGTTCCTGAGACAGTTGATCCAAGAAAGGAGATGGATGTGAAGCTGAGGATCCGCAACCTCATCCCCCTTCCCCTTAAAGACCTAAGACTTCACTTGTTTTCCAACTCTGGCTTGATAGACCAGAGCAAGACCGTGTCTCTTGAGCCGAACCAGGAGACAATAATAGAGTTCCCCATAAAGCTTGACCCCCTCACGCCTCCCCAGAAGGACTACCTGAAGGGCGAGATAATCTACATTGACGAAGAGAACAAGAGCTACATCTTCAGGATAGACAGGAAGCCCTTTGAGGTGGCTGACTACTCCTCCTTTGTTCTCACTCCAAAGGTTTCAAAGGGGGTTTTCGGCTCAACCAAGACGATTTCTGTGTTCAACGACGGGAACGTGCCCGGCATGTACATTGTGACTGAGCCAGTGCGCTTCCTTGACAGCGTGTTTGCAAAGACGTCTCCGCCCTCAAACATCCAGGTTGTGAATGGCAAGAAAATGCATTCGTGGAGCGTTGTGCTTGAGCCGCAGCAGAAGGCAGAGGTGGTTGTTTCAAGGAACTACTTCCCCCTGTTTTTCCTTTTCCTTGTTGTTGTTTTGGGTGTGCTGGCCTACTTCTTGTGGAGAAGCCCTGTTGTGCTGTACAAGACAGCCTCAAAGGTCAGGGGGAATGAGGAGGAGGGCATCACACACCTGAAAGTAACCCTCTTCCTCAAGAATCGCTCCTCAAAGCCTGTTGACGACATCACCCTTGTTGACAGGATTCCCCACATTATTGAGGTTGAGAAGGAGTTTCACATGGGCACGATAAAGCCCGACAAGATAATCAAGAGGGGTGGCAAACCAACCAAGATTGTGTGGAAGATACCTGCGCTGGAGCCTTATGAAGAGAGAATTGTCACCTACAAAATCACCTCAAAGCTTTCCATTGTCGGCGGCCTCACGCTTCCCTCAGCATATGTCAAGTTTGTCAAGCCAAACGGAAAGCACAGCGTTTATGTCTCAAACTCGTTCATACTCAGCGCTGACTGATTGCAGCC
>CAYVGP010000003.1:0-19624 GCA_964451135.1 uncultured Methanosarcinales archaeon | reverse complement strand
CCAAAACCCCAAAACCCCAAAACCCCTCTGATGTATCAAAATAAATATAAAACTGCATTCGCATCTCCGAGACCGGTTCAAAGCTTCTTATTTGGTCTTTTACAAAGTTCTCATTGGCTCTTTTCAACTGGTGTAAAGACCTTGGAGAGGAATGGTAAATGCTGGCAGAAAGCTCAGAATAGCCCTGCCCCTCAGAATAAGAAGAAGTTTTCCATCCCCGCCAAGAGGAGGAGGGAGTATTTGGAAAGCCGTTGGACGGGGGGATTTGGTCCCAGTCCTCGCAGAATATTACGTAGGGATTATTTAGGAAAGAGGAGCAATAAGAACCAGAAGAAAATCTTTTGCCTCCATTGGGCGCTCTTGACCCGCCGGAGGGCTCGGGGGGCTCATTGTTTGTCAAATCGCCTTCGCCGTACACCACTGTAATGTCGTCCAGTAACCATCTGCCATGCCCAGGTGGAGCTGGGTTGCTTGCCCTGATGGATATAAACTGCTCTGCGCCTGAGAAATCAGACAAAGGAAGAATGTTGGCATCACCATTCCAATAAACATCCGAATCATCAACCTGAACATGCACCACGGCATGGCTGCCAAACTTCAGATAAATCTCTACTTTGTGCCACACTCCCTTGGTAAGGTATTTGTTTCCCGCATAGTCAGTCCTGCCATCTGGAAAGACGGGTGTTTCACTCACACCAGTGCCACCCAAGCTGCCGTCATTTCTCGTCCAATAAAGCTGCAAGTCAGTGGGCCCGCCGCCCGAAGAGTGCTTGTAAATAAACTCCATATTGCCCCTGCCCCCTCCCCCAATCTTAAGCATCTTAATGTTATCAAAGAGCGCGTCATCACCGGGGAAACGGTATTCGGGGGAGTATAAAACCCAGTAACGGAAATAAACCCCCTGTGCCAAGTAATTGGTGACTCCGGAGAGCGTCGCCACCAGATCCCCCTGCGAATGGTCTCCCTCTACACAGTAACCATTCCTGCCAAAGCAGTCTGAGCTATACTGCCAGCTCCCGCCAAAGAGGCTCTGTATGTTCAACGGCGGGCTGTATTCCCTGTCGTCAAAATTTTCGGAGATTAAGGTTCCCGCCGGAACATATGCAGCATTAAATGCAAACACCAGAACAAACACCCCGCAAGCACCTAAAATCCTCACTGAAAACATTCTGTTTCTCATAATGCTTCAAGGAGAAGGGGGCAGTAATAAAAACTTTTGTTTAATCAACAGCGTCGGGAGGATAAACGCAGAATTTGTCTCTGAGGCGAAAAGGTTTAATAAGCAGGGGTTTTATTGGGGGATTTGATGGCTGAAAGGAAAAAAGAAACTGAAAGAAGGAGCATCGTGAGGCACGTTGTCGAGGACAGCAGGGTTAAGGAGCTGAAGCCTGTGAAGCACAATGACAGGGTCATAAGGCTCGACAGGGCAGGCTACTTTCTCATCAAGATAAACAGAAAAACAGGGAAGATAATGTTGGGGGTGTGCGACTACACCAACAGGGTGAGGTTCAGGATAAGCTCTGAGGAGCCGAAGGACATAATAGCAACAGTGATGAGGCACAACCTGATAACCCTGATGGAGCACGCCGCTTATCTTGGCAGGGAGCTGGAGAAGGCGCGACTAGCGCTGAAACTCGGCTATGAGTACGTGCAGGACAGCGACCTGCAGAAAGGGGTGAAAAAGAAGAGGATTGGCCCCCTGCTTTTCTACGCGAGAAGGGTTCCCGGCGACATCAAGAGAGCGCTGGAAAAATCAAAGATAAGATACGACAAGGTGAAGATGAACAGGGAAGCGCTGCAAGACATGAGAAGGCTCTCGGGCCAGAAAAGGGAGCCTGTCATGGTGAGCAACCTCAAAGTGGTGGTTGGGTGGCCTGCCATAAGGCGCTTCATCAGGGAAGCCCTAGAGTAATAGTTAGTGAGAAAATCGTGGCTCGCCGTCTTTGCTTGAGGCACCACAGTCCGCGCCTCGGGGGCTCATGCCATCTGAGTTCAGTGTAGTAATCCCGGAGAGCGTTAATGAGAGCGGAGAATCGGAGATTCCGCTGAAACCCCCCAAATCAGAAGACAAATCAGCCCAATCGCCTATCTTGACTTGTTCTTTTTCTTTATTCTCTTTGTCCTGAACACTGTTTCCCTTTCCATCTCCTCAAGCCTCATGGAGATGAAGTTTTTTGCCTTAGTAAGGCGCGGGATTATTTCGTACTCAAGCGCGTTCACCCTTCTCTTGGTCTTGTCTATCTCCTCAAGAAGCCTCTTCATCCCGTTCTCTATCTCAGCGACCTCTATGGTTTTCTCAACTACTTTCTCGTAGCTTGCCACTGCCTCGTCAACAGCAAGGCTCAGCCCCAGAGTTCCGTACCCCCTTTCCCTTGCTCCCTTCTCAATCTTCTCCATCGCCCTCACATTGGGAACAACAACCCCCATCACAGAGGTCTGGGTTATCTCCAGGCTCGGGCTCTGGGAGATGGCTAGGGCGAGGGCCTTCAGCTTTAAGTCGCCCTCAAGCATTCTTGTGACGTTCATCTTGTACACAGCGCCCTTGTAGAGCTCGTTGAGCTCTGCCCTCGCGTTCTTGGCCTTTTTGAGAATCTCAAAAAAGGAGAGTATCAGGCCGTCCCTCTTCTTCTTCAGGATCTTATAGCCCATCTCAGCCATCTTTATTCTTCGTTTAAGGGCTATAAGCTCGCTTCTGGTTGGCTTGAACTGCTGGCTCATTTTTTCCTCTCCCTAGTGAGACTCTTCCTTTTCCCCTGTGTACTTGAAGTACTTTTTCTTGAGCTCCGGGGATATCCTTGTCAGTTCGTGCTCGGGTATTGGCCCGATGAGTTCCCACGCAAGCTTCAGTGTCTCTGTTATCTGCCTGTCCTCGTTTCTTCCCTGCCTCACGAACCTGTCCTCAAACCTCTCGGCAAAGTGAAGCATTCTCCTGTCCCTGGCAGACAACGCCTCCTCCCCTACAATTGCCACGAGCCCTCTCAGGTCCCTTCCCTCTGCGTAGTTTGCGTACAGCTGGTCGGAGACCTGCTTGTGGTCCTCCCTGGTTTTCCCCTTTCCTATTCCGAGGTTCATAAGCCGGGACAGGGAAGGCAGGACGTCAACTGGCGGGTATATTCCCTTCCTGTGAAGCTCTCTTGAAAGCACTATCTGGCCCTCTGTTATGTAGCCTGTGAGGTCAGGTATTGGGTGCGTTATGTCGTCCCCTACCATTGTCAGTATCGGAATCTGCGTTATGCTTCCCTTCTTTCCCTTTATTCTGCCTGCCCTCTCGTATATGGTCGCAAGGTCCGTATACATGTACCCCGGGTATCCCCTTCTTCCGGGTATTTCCTCCCTTGCGGCGCCAATCTCCCTCAGGGACTCGCAGTAGTTTGTCATGTCTGTCAAGATGACAAGCACGTGCATGTCTTTTTCAAACGCGAGGTACTCTGCTGCAGTAAGCGCCATCCTCGGAGTGATCAGCCTTTCAGCAGCAGGGTCGTCGGCGAGGTTTAGGAACACAACGCTTCTCTCAAGGGCCCCTGTCTCCTCAAAGTCCCTTATGAAGCGGTGGGCCTCCTCGTTCGTTATGCCCATTGCCGCGAATATGACCACGAACTTCTCCTCCTTTCCCAGGACCTTCGCCTGCCTTGCTATCTGCAGCGCCATCTCGTTGTGGGGCAGCCCTGAGCCTGAGAAGAGGGGAAGCTTCTGGCCCCTCACAAGCGTGTTCATGAGGTCTATTGTTGAGATGCCCGTCTGGATGAAGTCGGATGGCTGGTCCCTTGCCTGGGGGTTTATGGCTGCCCCTGTTATGTCAAGGCGCTTTTCAGGTATTATTTCAGGCCCGCCGTCAATGGGCTTTCCTGAGCCGTCAAAGATCCTCCCGAGCATGTCCTCTGACACAGCAAGCTTTATGGTGTCTCCGAGGAAAGTCACTTCCGCGTCAGTGTCTATGTTTCTTGTCCCCTCAAAGACCTGCACGACAACGATGTCATCGCTGGTGTCAAGGACCTGTCCTGACCTTGTTTCCCCGTCGCTGAGCTTCACCCGGACAAGCTCGGAGTAGCCGACAGGATGCGTTTTCTCAACAAAAATCAACGGGCCTGCTATGCTTGTTATTGTTTTGTACGCCTTAATTGTAACCACCTCAGCTCCTCAGTTTTGAAAACTCGCCTTCCATCTCCTTCTCAACGTCTGCCAAAAGCCTTTTGTCGTCCTTCTCAAACTTTGCGAGCGCAATCCTGTCCTTTGCCTTTGTCTCAAGTATGTCCTTGACTCTTGCGCCTGACTGCAGGGCAGAATGCGCCATCTCTGAGAACTTGAGTATCAGCGTCATCAGCCGGTAGCTCTTGTCAAGCTCGGAGAAGGAGTCAACCTCGTGGAACGCGTTCTGCTGAAGGAATGCCTCCCTTATTATCCTTGCGACTGCCAGCGTGACCTGCTCCTTCGGGGGCAGGGCGTCTGAGCCCACGAGCTGGACTATTTCCTGGAGCTTCTCCTCTTCCTGAAGTATGCTCATAAGCTGCTCAACCTTGTCCAGCCAGTCATCCGCAACTTTCTTCCTGAACCACGGGGCCAGTGTCTCAAGGTAGAGGCTGTAGGAAGTGAGCCAGTTTATTGAGGGGAAGTGCCTTCTCTGCGCAAGCTTTGCGTCAAGGGCCCAGAAAGTCTTTGTGACTCTCAGGGTGTTCTGCGTCACCGGCTCTGAGAAGTCTCCTCCCGGCGGGCTAACAGCCCCGATGACAGTCACAGAGCCCTCCTTGTCAGTTCCGAGGGGAAGAACCATGCCTGCCCTCTCGTAGAAGTCCGCCAATCTTGTTGAGAGGTAAGCTGGGTAGCCCTCTTCCCCGGGCATCTCCTCAAGCCTTGAGGATATCTCCCTCATGGCCTCTGCCCACCTTGAGGTGGAGTCCGCCATCAGCGCTACGGAGTAGCCCATGTCCCTGTAGTACTCTGCAATGGTTATGCCTGTGTAAATGCTTGCCTCCCTTGCCGCAACCGGCATGTTTGAGGTGTTTGCTATGAGCACTGTCCTGTCCATCAGCGGTTTGCCTGTCTTGGGGTCTATGAGCTCGGGGAACTCTTTCAGCACTTCTGTCATCTCGTTCCCCCTTTCCCCGCACCCGATATAGACTATTATGTCCGCGTCGCACCACTTTGCGAGGGTTTGCTGAGTAACTGTCTTGCCTGCGCCGAATGGCCCGGGTATTGCCGCTGTCCCGCCTTTCGCAACAGGGAAAAGCACGTCAAATATTCTCTGGCCGGTAATCAGGGGAGTCAGGGGAGGAAGCTTCTTCCTCACAGGCCTCGGCACCCTCACAGGCCACTCGTGCATCAGCCTTATTTCCTGGCCGTCCTCCAGCACTGCCACAACATCCTCCACAGTGAACTTGCCTGAGGATATCTTCTTTATCTTTGAGGGTTTGGTGTTCGGGGGCGCCATCACTTTGTGGGCTGTTCTTTCTGTTTCCTGCACCTCCCCGATTATTGAGCCGGGCCCTATTTCGTCTCCTTTCTTGGCTGTTGCCTTGAAATCCCATTTCTTGGAGTGGTCAAGCCCGTCAGCGTAAACGCCCCGCTTGATGAAGTCGCCCATCTTCTCAACTAGGAGGGGAAGGGGTCGTTGAACGCCGTCGTAGATGCTTTTAAGAAGCCCGGGGCCGAGCTGGACAGTGAGGGGCTGGCCTGTTGTCTGCACCGGCTCCCCCGGCGTCAGCCGGGAGGTGTCCTCATAGACCTGGATTGTGGTCTTGTCTCCTTCTATCTGGATTACTTCTCCCATTAGCCCTTCTTTTCCTACCCTGACAAGCTCAAACATCTTTGCGTGTATTCCCTGCGCAACAACTACTGGCCCTGCAATCCTGTAGAGCCTTCCCTTGGTTCCCTTTGTGGTTTTTTGTTGATTGCTCATTTTTTGACCTCTTTGCGTTATTCTTCTTTCATAACATCAATGCCTATTGCCTGCCTTATCATCTTCCTCAAGTCCTCCTGGCCTGAGCTCTCGGTTGAAAGCGTTATCAGGATTGGCTTGGGGGACCTCTCCAACAAATACCGCTCGTGCTCGTCCACCCTGCTTATGGTCTTGTCGTCTGTTATTATTATGCCGACTTCCTTGTTCTCCTTCAGGTCAAGGAACTGGTTCGTTGGGTCCTTGGCTGCCTCAATCACTTTTCTTATGCCTGTGAGCTGGAAGCCGAGGATGAATTCCTGCCCGCCTATTACTGCTATTTCCATTCTTACGCCTCGTGCACGAGCTCTTCCTTGATTGTTTCTGATGGCATGTTGAGCTGCTTGCCCTTTATGAGGACTTTGAGGTTTTTCGCCTCAATCTCCTTTGAAAGCATGAAGGCAAGGATTACGTTGACTGAGAGCATGTCTCGGTGCATTACGCGGAGCGAGCGGCTCAGCAGCTCTTTCTGGAGCCTTGTCTTCAGGAACATGAGGGGCTTTTCTCCCTTGAGGAACGGCTCGGTTACCTTGTAATGCGGGGTTCCCTTGAGGAAAGAGAGGAGTGCTGCGTTTGAGGCGGCGTGAGCCATCTTGGAAAGCGTTGCCCTGCTCAGGTGCCTGCCAGGGGGCACGAGGAGGGAAAGGGTTTCCTCCGGCTTCAGCTCAAGGTTTCTTGCCCTGATTATTGTTATGAGGTTCACTATGTCCATTTCCTCCATGAGGAATGACTTGAATGCCGAGCCCTCTCCCTGAAGGGAGTCGCAAAACTCAAGGACTTTGAGGAAGTACTCCCTGTCAAGGGCGTTCTCAATCTCAAGGAGCGTTGGCTGCTTTCCCTCAAAGAGACGCTTCAGGGTTTCTGGCTGAACTAGTTTTGACTTGGCGAGGAGAGTTTTTATGCTGGATTCCTTTGAGAGCAGCTTGAGGTCGTCCATGGAGAGGACTCCGGCAGGGACAGCCACTGAGAGGGCCTCTTCCGAGGGAATGCCTGAGGCCATTGCCCTTGCAAGTATCTTGAGGTTGTGGAAGTCCTCCCTCAGGAGGTATGTGTTTACGGCTTTCCTCAGGGCCTCGTCGGATATTTTTCTCAGTTTCTGGAATGTCTCAACGATATTCATGGCAATTGCCCTCTCGAGAAGCTCTGCCCCTGAGTATTTCAGACCGAGGGCCTCAATCTGCTTCCTGTAGGATGTTTTTGAGAGGTACTGGGCTATCTCTGAGAAGCTCATTTTCAGGAGCCTCTCGTAGTCCTCTGCCTTCAGGAGCAGTGTCCTCATCACCTGCACCCTTGTGTAGGTGTAGGGGTTGAACCTCAGCTTGAGAGACGCCATCTCAGTTTCCTCTCAGGGCTTTTATCAGCTCTTCCGTTTGTTCGTTCTTTATGGATTCCACGAGGGTGTCGTATGTCAGGTCAAGTGTCACGCTCCCGTCTGAGGTCGCTGCTACTATGCCGTCAATGTCCTTTTCAACGAACTTCACTGTGTCGGGGATTGCCGAAGCTATTTCCTTTTTTCCGTAAACAACAGCGACAGGCATCTGGCTCTTCGCAATTGAGAAAAGCCTTTTCGCTGTCTCTTTCTTCTCTTTGGGGCTTGCCTTCCTGAGCTTCTGAAGGGCCTCTTCTGCTGCCTGGTCTATGATCTCCCGGATTCGCGCAACGCGGAGGTTCTTGAGCTCTCCCTTCGCCTTTGATATCTCTGTCTTCTTTATTCTCTCTGCCTCGCTTTCCGCAGATGCCTTTGCCTCTGCCAGGAAGCTCTCCAGCTCTTTCTTCTTTTCTGTAACGATTTTTTCTGCTTCTTTCTTTGCTTCCTCAACTATCTTGTCTGCCTCGGCCTGCGCCTCTGCTGTTATCTCGTCTGCAAGAGCCCTGACACTGCCTTTTGCACTCATCTTTGCCACCGTTTCCCCGGAATGGTCAAGCGGGCTTCTCAGCCGCCTGCCATTCCGATTATCAGGATTGCCACGACAAGCCCGAAAATCACTATTGTTTCGGGTATGACCGTCAGGATGAGGCCTTTACCGAAGAGCTCCTCCTTCTCAGCCATTGCCCCGATAGCTGCTGTCCCTATTGACTTCTCTGCCATGGCTGTGGCAAACGCAGAACCTGCAAGGGTTATGCCTGCCGACAAAGCAATCAAACCTGTGTTTATTTCTGCCATTTTTTCAACCTCCTTCTGTTTGCGGTTTAATATCTGCCCCGAAGGGCCTGTAGGGGATTCCTCCCCCCTTAAAGAACTTTGAGAACAGCTCCACATAGTGCAGCCTGAGGGAGTGGAGAAATGGGCCGAGGATGCCGAGGGCGATGTTTATCACGTGCCCCAGGACAACTATGAGTATTGCTGAGACTATTCCGCCGACTGAGCCGCTTGATATGAACTCGTGGGCGAACTCGTTCACTATTTCCGCCAGGCTCAGGGAGGCAAGGCCAAGGGCCATGAGTCGCGCGTAGCTTAGGATGTTGCCGAAGATTGAGGGCAGCTCTATTATTCCCTTGAAGCCCTCTCCCATGTAAAGCATGACCACGCTAAGGGCGAGAAGCGCTGCTCCTGCACCTGTGCTTTTAAGGGCGAGAAGCACCACGCCTGCCTGAAGCACGAACCATGACGCTTTTTCCAGTATTGCCATCTTAAGCCCGTGGTGGTGAAGCACGTTCACAAAGCCAACAATGAGCCCTATGTTCACGTGCACTGCTCCGAGAAGTATTGAGAGCTTCAGCAGGTCCATCTGCTGGTGGGCCCTTGAGAGAAGGTGGGGCAGCTCGTAGCCGAAAACTGACTCCAGGCCGAAGAACTCCCCGAAGAATGCTCCTGCTATGATTGTGAACACAGAGGCCCATGCAAGTATTGTTGCAAGCTCTCTTGCTGCAGGGACCTTTTTTCTGAGCCACAAGAAGAGAATCAGGGTTACAAGTCCGTAGCCCATGTCTCCGAGCATGAAGCCGAAAAAGAAGGGGAATGTCAGGAATGTGAGGAATGTGGGGTCTATCTCACGGTAGTCAGGCAGGGTGTAGAGCCTCATGAAGAACTCAAACGGCCTCACAGGGTTCGGGTTTTTCAGTTTCACAGGTATCGGCTCCTTCTTTGCGGGTTTTTCAATCTGGATTGTTATCCTCCCGTTTGTGGCTTCTGAGAGCTTTTTCTGGAGAGTGAGAAGGGAGCGGGTTGGCACGAAGCCTGTTAAGAGAAACGCCCTTTCCGTGACCCCGAACCTCAGGGGCGCGTTCGCCCTTTCCAGCTCTATCTCCAGCCGCCTCATTGCCGAGACCATGAAGCCCGCTTCTTTGCTCCTTATTCGTTCCTTTTCTTTGGCCAGCTGCGAGAGTTCCTTCCTTATTGATAGAATGCTTTTTTCTGTCTTCTCAATGAGGTCTTTTGTGCTGCCTCGGGCTCCTTCTAGGTGGGAGAAGTTCAGGGGCATTATGCCTGAGGCGGAAATGAGCTCGCTGATTTTTTCCCTCTCTTCCTCGGGGTAAAGCACTGCCACGTAAGTCTTGCCGCCTATCGCTTTTTCCTGGACAAAGGCCTTTTCGTGCTTTTTTATTTCCGGAATGTGCTTCGGGTTTTTTGCGTGGCCTATTAGGAGAGAGAACCTGAGGGAAACAGAGAGGTCTCCGGGGTCAAGGGAGAACTGCTTGAGCACCCTGAGAAGGGCGAGCCTGTCGCTTGCTGACTTGAGTTCTTCCTTCAGGGATGCCTCCTTGTCCTGGAGTGAGCTTATTCTTGCTGCTGCGTCATTTGCTTTTTTTAGAAGGGCTTTGAGGGAAGCAGTTAAGTCAATAACAGCGCCGGTTTTTTTAATCCCCAAAGCGCTCATTGCTGCCTCAAGCCTGACAGCTGCCTCGGAAAGGACTTCTGCCTCTTCCAGGGGCGAGCCGATTTCAAGTCCCTCTGGCTGCTGGGCAATGTGCACCACCCCGAGAGAATGCAGGGAATCAACGACCTTTTGAAGGTCATTCCTCAAGCCAATGACGACAACCTTGGTCATTGGCTCGGGTCTAAGCACTTGTCATCACCGCGTCTTGTTCCTGAACTCCTTCAGAATCAGCTTCACGGCAGCGGCCTTGTTCTCCTCAAGCCTTCTGATCTCCTGCTCAACCTTCTTTTTGCCTTGTTCAAGCTCCGCCTGCCTTGCTTTCTCAGCCTCTTCCCTTGCCTTTGAAAGAATCTCTTCCCTTAATGCCTGTGCCTTTTTGCGGTACTCCTCTTCCATGCCGGAGGCGCGCTCTGAGGCCTCTCTCAGCAGCTTTTCCTTTTTTGAGGCTGCATGCCTTAGAATCGCTGAAGCCCTTTGCTCTGCCTTTTTTATCTCTTCAAGGGTTTCTTTTATGATTTGAATCTCCTCCTGCGTTTTCTGAAGCTGGGGAAGTGAGGTGCCCTTTTTAAATTTTAGCATGCTTTAAAAATAAGATGGTGCTGTCAAAGCCGGTTCTTTGCTGGTGCCTGCATGCCCAGAATCAATTGACCACTTCATGATAACAAAAAATTTAAAGGGGTTGCTTCTTCTGGTGCAGAGCATGAGTTATGGCAACAAAGACGCAGCAGTAATAATTCTGGGAATAAACACAAAGGGCGACTATGTGGGCAGGGTGGACAATTTCACCCAGGCAGTGCATAACGCAAGCCACATAATTCTTGAGGGGAGCAAGGATTACAGTGCACTGGAGATGGTGATCGCAAGGGGCATAGATGTTGTGAGAAGCAACAACGGGAGAAATGTTTTGGTCAGCGGAACACATTCAAGACACAATGAGACTGGCTACCACTCCCAATACCTCAGGAATCTTGTTGAGTCCGCAAACAGCATACTTCACCCCAGAAACAGGCCGGACGAGGTGGCAAAGACTGCTTTGGCTGGTGTTGCCAGCACACTCAGGCGCCATGGGTGGCTTGATGACCTGGATTTGCTTGTTTTTGCTGAAACCATGTACCAAGGTGAGGGGAAATACCCTTTCGCCTCCCTAAACATCAGCAGTGCTTCCAATCCTCGTCTGAATAAATACTTGGTGAGTTCATGGAAGAAAAAGGGGTATATTGACACAGGCGTAACAAGAGAGAAAGGCGACGAGGTTGTTTCAGGAGTGATTAATTCTCCCGGGTTCTTTGAGGAAATAGGATCGTGGGAGAAGGTGAGGAACTCGCGCGGCTACACCTACCTTGTTGTGCCTGTCAAGGGCCTGGTTGTCAAGAACAGGGAGGCAAGGAAGGCGAACATAGAGAAGCTCGCGAGGCAGTTCTAGCCAAGAGCTCAGCCACACACCTGCTATAACTAAATACTATATCAGTATACAAAAACGTAACATTTAAATATCAGGGACTTCTTATAACGAAAATACCGATTAAGCAGTGCGAGGTGCAACTATGGAGATGTTCATAAAGGACGCCCTGAGCAATCTCGGGGCAGAAAAAAAGGAAGACGCAGGAGTGGGGCAGGCCACGATAATGGTCGCAGGAGTGGGGGGAGCCGGAAATAACATGGTTTCCTGGCTTCACAAGAAAGGCATAAAAGGGGCAAGAATCATTGCATTGAACTCGGACAGGCAGCACCTTGAGATAAGCTCTGCCGACGAGAAAATCCTCCTCGGCCCCTCCCTCACAAGAGGGCTGGGGTGCGGGGGCTTCCCTGAGAAGGGAAGGGCGTCTGCACAGGACAGCATACACGAGATAAAAGCGGCCTTGGGGAATGCGGACATGGTTTTCGTGTGCGCAGGAATGGGGGGAGGAACAGGAACAGGCGCAGCCCCTGTTGTTGCAAAGACAGCGAAGGAGCAGGGAGCCATAGTCATAGGCACTGTCACGATGCCATTCAACATTGAGAGGGCAAGAATTGACAGGGCGGAGTTCGGGCTTCAGGAGCTCAGGGATGCGGCAGACACAGTCATAGTCATAGACAACAACCGCCTTGTCAAGATAGCAGGGAACCTGCCTGTGCAGCAGGCATTCGCGGTTGCGAACGAGCTCGTTGCCACAATGATTCGCGGCATAGTTGAGACAATCGCCACCCCGAGCCTGGTCAACCTTGACTTCGCGGACGTCAAGGCGATAATGACAAACGGGGACGTGGCTGTCGTGGGAATAGGCTCCTCAGACACTGAAAACAGGGCGGAAGAGGCAGTTAAGGGCGCGCTCTCAAACCCCCTGCTTGACATAAGTTACGAGGGAGCCACCGGAGCCCTCATCCACGTGGAGGGCGGGCCTGACATGACTCTTGACGACGTCGCGAAGATAGGGGACATAATAACATCAAACCTTGACGAGGACGCCAACGTCATATGGGGGGCGAGAGTAAATGATGACTTAAAGGGAAAGCTGATAGTTATGACCATCATGACAGGCGTCAAAAGCCCCTACATACTCGGAAAAAGGGCGTTTCAGGACGCCAAGGACGCCCACCCCCTCACAGAGGACAGCCTCGGGCTTGACACGGTTTAATTTTCATTTTTTCTCTTCAAGTATTTGGCAGCCTCGGCCTGGCTGAACTTCTTTACGTTCTTTCCCTGCCTCATCTGACTCTCGATCTCCCTGTATCTCTCAACTCTTTCAAGAATAACCTTTTTTCTAAGGAGCTCCAGGATAAACTCCTGCAGATTCCTGTATCCAAATTCCCTCGTATACTCTTTTGAGGCCTTAAAAAGCTTCTCAGGCATGGTAAGGCTTATTTGTTTCAAGCCCATAGTATCCCTCCGTACAATTACGCATGTAAGAATACGCAGGAGTTATAAACATGCCCTAAAAAGCTGGCGAGAATCCGGTGTTTTCTCCCAAAACCCAAATATTTATGAACCAGTCTTGGTTCGCCACACAAAAAACAGCAAGGTGATAGCATGACTCTTGAGGAAAAAACAGAGAGCCTCTTTGAGGGGCTGGAGAAGAACGTTGACCTGTTCATACTCACATGCGTGGACCCGAAATACCCCGCGAGCTCGCTCAAGGAAGGGGTTGATGATGCCGAAATAAGGGAGAGGGTGGCGCAGGCGAATGTGAGCTACGACGAGAACCACGTGCAGCAGGCCCCTGGCTACTCTCAGGCATTCTACGCGTATATTGACGGCAAGTTTGAGAGGATTGACAAGAGCAGGGTGCACGAGAACCTCCCCAACGGCGTCATACAGGTGGCTGCCGGAAAGGGGGTGGCTGTCGTGGGCATACCCGGAGACGTTCTCGCACTGGACAGGGACGGCCCGGGCTTCGCGTTCGGAAATCCCGGAAAGGCGCCTGCAGAGGCAGCCCTAAGCTTTCTTGACTCCTTCATAGAGTACGCGAAGGAGCACGGCAAGGAGCTGTATTTTGTTGCAATGTCCCACAAGGACTGCGGGGCCTACGCAAACAACGTGGGAAAGCTTGAGCCGGCACTGAAGGAAGCAGGCTTAACCCTCAACAAAGAGGGAAAGGACTACGAAGGCAGCGCGTATGAGCAAAGGGAAGGAAAAGACAAGCAATTGGCTGCAAGGTCGCTTGTTGAGCACCTTAACAGCACAGGCATAAACAGGATATATGTTTTCACCCCGAAATACGTGGAGAGAACTCCGGGAATAGTCAGGGCGTTGTCAGGGAGCCACTGAACTCAGAGAAACCCCCTGAGCCCTGCCTGCCTTGTTTTTTTTGAGAAGTCCTCAAACTTTTCCCCTGTGAATGCAAGTATGGACTCTGCGAGGGGCTTGAGCTGCTTCTCAACGTAGTGGTCGTAGTCTATCCTGCTTTTTAACGCCTCAACCGGCTCAGGGCCGTTGACTGTCATCACATAAGAAATTATGTTGCTTGTGAGCTTTCCGAGCTTCCTCGCGGCCTTGACATGAGGGGGGGTTGTCTTCGTGTACTCGTCAACAGACTTTCTTATCGCCTTCCTGTAAACAAGCAGGTCGTCGTACTTCCCGCTTCTCAGGTCCTTCACGAACTCCCTGATGTACTCCCCCACCGGCTTGTCATGGAAAACCCTGTCAAGGATTGCCAGCTGGAACTTCTTCGCGAGGTCTGTCCAGTCCCGCCTCACGAACTCAAGCCCCACAAACTCTATCGACTCCTTTCCGTCCCTCACAACAAGCCCTGCGTACCTCTTCTTTGAGCCCCTGTCAGAGCCCCTCGCGGAAGGCATCCAGAACTTCCTGTACACCTTCTCAAACTCCAGCTCCAGGAAGTTGGGCCTGCTGTATTCCCTCTTTATGTGCTCTGAGAAGAACGAGTTGACCTCGTCCTGTATTTTCTTGCCTGCTCTCCTTGCATCCTCCTCGCCTGCCACGCTGAGATTCACAAAGCAGCTGTCCGTGTCCCCGTAGATGACCTCGTATCCAAGAGAGGATATCTTCTCTGCCGTGAGCTTTATTATCTTCTGGCCGAAGGTTGTTATCGCGTTGGCGATGTCCATTGAGAAAAATCTGCAGTTCGGGCTTGCGAGGACGCCGAAGAAGGAGTTCATAAGGATTTTTATGGCAGTGCTTGCCAGCCTGTCATTCCTTTTTTTTGCCTGCTCCCTCTGCTCCCACAAGCGCTGGAGGAGCTGGGGAAGGATTCCCTCCTCGTTCCTGAACACTGCCCCGTTAGGCGCCTTGACATACTTTTTCTTGTCAAGGGAGGCAGGGGGCTTGGAAACATAGGAAAGAGGGTCTATGTTGAATGTGCGCATTATGGAGGGGTACAGGCTCTTGAAGTCAAGGACTATTACGTAGTCGTATATGCCCGGCTTTGACTGCATCACGTAGCCCCCTGTTATTCCTGTTTCTTTCTCCACGTATTTTGCTGTTGGCGCCACGAAGCCGCGCTTCCTCAGCTCCCTGAGGTAAAGGGAGTCAAAGGAAGCTATTGAGGCCTTCACCCTGTCCAGCTGCATCCCTGTGATGAGGCTTCTGAGTATTGTGAGCTTGAGAACCCCTGACTCCTCCAGTATCTCTGCCACGAGCTTCGCGTCCTTCATGTTGTACTCGGCAAGTCTTTTCTTGTCTTTCCGGAAGAGCAGCTCTATCTCCTTCCCCTTGTGCTTCTCCCCTATGAGCTTCTTCTCCCCAAGAAACTCCATTGCAGCAGTGCCGAGGCGGTAGTCGTCAAGCTTGACGAAGGAGGACTTCAAAAGGTGTATGCCGTCAAGCACAGCCCTTCCCGCTATGTCCGCAGTAGAGTCGCGGAAAAAGTCGCTCATTATGCGGAGCTTGCTCTCCCCCTCTATTCTTCCCAACGAAAACGGAATCCTGTGTTTTGAGAAGAGCTTTTTCAGGAATGACAAATCAAAGTCAATGACGTTCCAGCCCGTTATAATGTCCGGGTCGTGTTTGATTATTAGCTCCTGAAAGCGCTGGAGAAGCGCCTTTTCGTCCCTGAACACCTCGCACCCCTCCACCTCGCAGTCAGATATCATCAGTGTTTTTTTCAGAGTGTCAGAGTAAAGGGAGATGCAGAAGAGCCTCTGCTGCGACATGTCCGTCTCTATGTCAATTGAGACAACCCTGAGCTCGGGAAAGAAATACGTTGAAGTTATCTCGGGCTCCGCAAAAACCCTGTCAACGAAAGCCTTTTCTCTTGGCTCGTTTTTTGATGCATTGCCTTTTATCTCCAAGGAACTCAAAAGCCCCTTGTCAAGCATGAAGCGGTAGGCGAAGCGTATGTCTGCCTCAAAGGTGTCTATTCCTGCCTCCTCAAGCTCCCTGCGCAGGGGAGGCACGTCCTTCGGGGTCTTGACAACAACCCTCACCGCTTCCTCTCCCTGCATTGTTTTAAGGCCTGTTTCCTCGTGCTGAAATGCGGCTGCCCTGAGCGCCTTTTCAAGGTCTGACTTTCTTATGAAGAAGTAGGGGGTGAAGCTGTGGGTGGAGAGGAATGACTCGCTGTTTTCAAGGCGGCCGAAGAGGTACACGAACGGCTTTCCCTCATGAATCCTGTAGGTGGGGTAAACTATGAATCCCTTCATGCATTGCGCATAACCCTTCTTGATTATAAATCTTGCTTTTCGCAGGAAAATATTTTATAATGGGCGGGCTTTCCAGGCGGGATGAAGCACAAAACCTACATCCAGCTCTGCCCGAACTGCGGCTCGCCGCGGTTTCACCAGGAAAACGACTTCTCCGCAATATTCGGGGACAGCGGGTTTTACGTCTGCGACGAGTGCGGCTTCTCTGCAAAGGTTTTTCCAGAGGTCGCTGTTGATGACATAGAGAAGTTCAGGAAGGATGTTAAGAGAGCCAAGGTCTCTGAGAAGGTGAAGGCAAACGTAAGGAGGGTGACAGGCCCCCTCGGCGTGCTGGCAGGGGTCGTGGTTTTTGCGTTTCTGTCCGCAATAGCATTTTTTGCGGGAATAGCTGTTGTGCTGGCAGCGGCAGTTGTGCTGGCAGCTCTGTGGGCTCTCAGTTACAGAAAGAAGTGAGGGTTTTCTTTGAGCTGCTCCCCGATGGTGCTCCTTTTCTTGCTCCCGTAGTCGTGGCCAGGCCAGACTATTGTGTCTTTCGGGAGAAGGGAGAGCTTTCTCAGGCTTTTCTTCATCTCTTCCGGGCTGCCTCCCTCCAGGTCTGTTCTTCCTGTTGAGCCTATGAACAGCGTGTCGCCTGTGAAGAGGTTTTTGCCAACAAGAACGCACATGCTCTCAGGCCTGTGGCCCGGGGTGTGAATAAAGTTTATTTTAGCATCGCCAAGCTTCAACTCAGAGCCCTCATTCACGTATATGCCGCACTTAACAGGGCAGCCCTCGTAAGCAACCAGCTTTGCGCCCTGGAAACTGTGCGCCTCTTGGGCGTGGTCGTAGTGGCTGTGCGTGAGTATCACATACTTCAGGCAGAGCCCTTCCTTCTTTATCAACTCCTTGATTCTGCTGCTGTCCCATCCCGGATCAATGACTGCGCATTCTTTTCGGGAATAAACAACGTAGCAGAAGTTCTGCATGGGCCCCACTTCAAGCTGCATCACCCTGACTTCAGAACCAGAATCAGTCTTCCTCATTCTTAAGCTTCTCAAGCTTCTTCTCCAGTTTGTCAAGGGAGCCCTTCTTTTTGGACTGCCTGACCCTCAGGAAAACAAGAATAAGCAGGGCCAAGACGATTATGAGCAAAGTTGCGTATACTGGGAGTGAAGAGGTTTCTTCAGCAGCAATCTCCTGCCGCTTCTCTTCCGGCTGCTGCTCTGCGCGGGTCTCTTTCCCGGTTTCTTTTGGAGGCGGAGCTGCTGTTTCTTCCTCCTTGACCTCTCCTGTTGCAGGAGGCGCCTCCTCTTTCTTTTCTTCCTGAGCCGCGGGCTGCTTCTTTTCTTCAGCAACGCCGATAGCAAACACAGAGAAGTGGTCAATTGTTGCTTCGTAGTAGGCGAATTCATCGTCGCTCTCAAGAAGGGAAGTGTCCTGGGGCAGCCACTCTCCTCTCTCCGCCGAGAACCTGTACAGAGACACGCTGTTCCTTGGTATGCTGTTGTCTTTCAGCCATGCCAACGGAACCTTGAACTTCACCGTGCTCTTCTTCGCCTTGATGTTCTCAAGCTTTATCTCAATGTAGGAGTAGGCCTTGCCGGGAAGGCTTTTTATTCCCTGCGAAAGCGAGTCAAGCTTCACCGCGCTTATCTCCCCCCTCTCAGATGAGGTTTCGGGAATGAATGATATTGCCATAACAGGAAGGTCGCTCTTTGATATTCTCGCAGTGTATTCTGTTCCTTCTGAAAGCCTTGAGAAGAATCTTGAGTACTCGTTGCTGGGAGTCAAAGAACCTCCGCCGCCTCCGCCGCCTCTCCGCGTTGAGCAGGACTGCGACTCCTCTTCGCTGGTGGCTCCTCCGCCGTAACACGTTCTCGTTCTTGTTCTTGTCTGGGCACCGTTTGAACAGGAACTCCACGAACTCCAGTCGCCGTAGGATGTTGTGCAGGCTGCCGGCACTATGGATATCTCGTTTATCCCCGCGGCGCGGGTGGTGTTGTGGTTTCCTCCGTCATCAACCACAGTTACGACGTAAGTGTAATTGGTGCCTGTAGTCATGCTTGTGTCAGTGTAATAGGTGGATGTCGTGTTGGCTATGTTGTCTGCTCCCGAGGATGTGTTGAGGGCGGATGCGTTGGTTGTTCTGAAAATCTTGTACGTTACAGATATGTCCGCGTTTCCGTTCACATCTGTGAGAACAGCGCTCCAGTTGAGAAGAACTGAGCCGTCTGACTGGGTGGTTGCGTTAAGCCCGGTGACCATGGAGGGCGTTATGGTGTCATTCGCTGTTGCGTTGTAGCTTGAGGAAACAACGGACTTGTTCTCGTTTCCGGCTGCGTCAACGGATGTAACGGCGTACCAGTAAGTTGTTCCGTGCGCGGTGGTGTTGTCCTCGAAGAATGTTGAGGTTACTGTGGCCAATGCTGTTAGGTTTACAGCTGATGTTATGCTTGAATTGCTTCTGTATATCCTGTAGGATGCGGCGTCGGGGTCAGCCGTCCACGACAATTCAATGTTTCCGTCCGCGTCAGAGTCGTTCACAGCGCTTGAAGTTATGTTAGGCGCTGTTGAGGGCGGCACGTTCAGGATTGTGAAGGTGTAGGTTCCTGAGAAGTTCGCCTTGTTCCCTGCCTCATCTTCCACCTGCACTGTCCATGAGAAGGTCTGGCCTTCCGGCAGGGCCTGGGTGAAAGCAGTGGGCGTGTCGTTCCCCGCAGTCACCCCGGTGGCGTTTGCGGTCCCGTTTATGAACAGAGTGTAGTTGAGGACTGTGTCAATATTGTCTGTTGAAGTGAAGTTGAACAGAACGGTGTTGGAGGTGAGGTTTGAGGCGTTTTGGGGCGCGTTTAGGGCTGTGACTGACGGGGAAGTTGCGTCCACGGTTATTGTCAGGGTTGAGGAGTTCTGCTTGTTGCCAGCATCGTCTGTTGCCTCAACAACAACAGAATGAATGCCTTCTTGGAGGGTCAGATTGAGGGATGTCAAGGAGCTGCTTTGTGTTGAGCCTGATGAGTTCGGCGAACCGTCCACGAAAACAACGTAGCTGAGAACAGAGTCAAGGGCGTCGCTTGCGTTGAAGGTTATCTCCGGCGTGGTGTCAGTGGTCCATGTGTTGTTGGCAGGGGAGGTTATCTGAACGCTTGGCGATGATGTGTCAACAGTGAAGACAAAAGAGCCGGTGTAGTTCGCCTTGTTCCCTGCCTCATCTTCCACCTGCACTGTCCAGCTGTGCGTCCCATCGCTGATTCCTGATATTGTCGTGACAGTCGGAGTTGCGTTGCCGGAGGTGAGGCCTGTGGAATTTGCTGAAGCATCAAGGTATATTGTGTAGTTAAGGACTGCGTCAATATTGTCTGTTGAAGTGAAGTTGAAAGTGACGTTGGAAGATGATGAAACGCTTGCGTTTGAGGGGGCGTTGAGACTCGTAACCGCAGGAGCAACAGAATCAACGTTTATTGTGAGGGAGGAGGAGTTTGCCGAGTTGCCCGCGTTGTCAAACACCATTAGAATAACACTGTGGGAGCCCTGCGACAATGACGAGAGGTTGCGCTGCGATGTTGTGCCGTTGGCAAGGGCTCCGCTTGCCTCGGGGGAGCCGTCAACAAACAGGGTGTAGTTAATGGCGGGGTCAAGGTTGTCTGATGCTGTGAATGAAAGCTGCGGCGTGGTGTCTGTTGTCCATGTGTTGTTGGCAGGGGAGGTTATCTGAGGAACCGGGGCTGTTGTGTCAACATAGAACGAAACAGGAGTTGAATTGGCCCTGTTGTTAGCGGAATCAATTCCCTCAACAATTACTGTGTGCAGCCCCTCGTCGATC
>CAYVGP010000002.1:0-21363 GCA_964451135.1 uncultured Methanosarcinales archaeon | reverse complement strand
TCTCTTTCACAGCCGAAAACTCATCGTCTATTTTCAGAGGGTCTGCCCCGATTTTCTTGGAGTTTGAAAACTGGTTTTTGAAAGCAGAGGGGTTTTCCTTGGCTTTTCCTGCAAAGCCCTTTATGTGCTCTCCCCTTATTCTTTCCTCTGAGGGAGCGCTTTCCTCAGACACCGGCACATTTATTCCCCCCTCTTTTGCTCCGGCTGCAGCAGCGAAGAGCCTTCCCCCGTGGTGCGCCTTTGCAAGCCCCAGGTCAAGCACCGTATCTGTGATTCCCAAGGCAGAGGCCCTCCTTCCAAGGAGGAGCCCTGTGAGGTAGGCTGCGGGAATGTTCCCTGTGGAGGACTTCCAGCCAAAGCCCCTCAGCTCCTTTGAGTGGGCTGCGGCAATAACCCTGTCTCCCTCAGGGCTGTACTCAACCACCTGGCAGATTATGTGCTTCAGGCTCTTTCTTATGACCAGCCTCGGCTTTCTGGACTTCAGCAGGGCAAGCCTCTTCCTGTAATCGGTCTTGCCCTCGCGCTTCCTTCTGAACGCCACGGTAAATCTCTTTTTGGTTGCCATCTTATTTCTCGCTTGACTGTGTCGGGTTCTTGCTCAGCAGCTTGTGCTCGTCAATGAAGAGCTTGAGGTGCCTCTTGCTTCTGAAGAAGCCCCCCTTTATTTTCAGGTAAAGCATCCTGTAGTCGCTTGTTGAGAGCTTCTTCTCGTCCCTGAGCTTTCTTATCAGGGCGCGCTGGGACCTCGCCCTGTTTATCCACGCCCTTTTGGGGCTCTCTCTTGCTGACCTCTTTCCCTTTCTGGAGCCAGGGCCGCTCCTCTTCTTCTTTTCCTTCTTAGCAATTCCCTTTTTCTGCTTCTTGATTATCGCGTTGTCCTTGATGAGGCCTCTCAGGTCTGCCTTCGTTATTGCCTCCTTTATCTCCTCCAGTGCCTCGCTGTCAAACTTAATCCTTTTCGGGGACGCCTTCAGGAGCTTTGAGGCGAGTCTTTTCTGGGCTGTGAATCTCATTTTTATCTTCCGATTTTCTTATTGAACGTCCTTTGTTGCGAGTATCTTGTCTTTCTCCTTCTTTTCCTTGTCTTCAGGCGCTTCGGGCTTCTTTTTAATGCCTTGCGTTTCCTTCTCTTCCTTTGCCTTCTCTTTCTCCTCTTTCTCTTTTTTGGCTTTCTCCTCGGCTTTTCTCTTTTTCTCTTCCTCTTTCTTCTTTTTCTCCTTTTTCTTCTTCTCCTTCTCTTCCTTCCTCTTCTTTTCCTCCTCCTCAACCTTCTGGAGGAACAGGGATGGGTCCTTTATGTTGAGTATCGCGGCCTTTTTCTCAACAAGGGCCCTCACGATTGCGACCTTCTTCGCTTTTCCGACCTTGCCTGAAATCACCGCGCCCTCTGTGTCTGTTTTCAGCAATTCAACGTCTTTCAGCGAACTTACGATTCTCATTTCCAGGCCTTCCCTGGAAAGCCCTCTCACTGCTGAGGGGCTCTTGTAACCCTTTGAGGGCTTTTTTCTGTGCCCTTTCAAGCTGAGCCTCATCTTGGAGTCAATTCCCTTGGGCCTTCTCCATTTCTTTCCGAGCCTGGGCTTCTTGTGAGCGTCCTGCCTGACGAACTCCGGCTTCTTCCTTTTTGATTCGTTTCTTTTTTTCAAAAGCTCTTTTTTGTCCATGCGGATCATCCTTGAGTTTGCTCTTTACTTGATAAGCTTTCCGTCCTTGTTAATCATGTATATTCCGTCCTGGAATATTCTCTTGTCAAACCCGGGCCTTTTTGTGAGGCGCTCTATTGCCGAGGCAACGTCCCCTGCAAGCTCCTTTGAATGCGACTCCACTGTTATTATGTCCCCATCCACTGTGATCTTCACGCCGTCCTTTATTTTGAGCTTCCTCGGGACCTTCTCCCCTATGAAGTTCTTGACCACCAGCTCATCTCCCTGCATGCTCACGTTCATGGGGAAGTGGCCTGAGCACACCTTCAGCTGGTATGTGTGGCCCTCTGAGACTCCCCTTATCATGTTCCTTATGTGGGCCCTGTAGGTGTTCAGCCTCATTTTCTCTCTCTTAGTGCCTTTGGCTGCTTCCAGCACTATCTCGTTTCCCTGCAGGGATACCTTTATTCTGGAGTCCTTGAAGCTCCTTCTGACAGAGCCCTTCTCCCCGGTTATTTCCACTGCGTTGCCGTCCCCGACCTTTGCTGTCACGCCCTCGGGAACCGCCACTTTTTCCTGCATGTCTGTTTTCATTTTGGTGTTTTTCAATTGTTTTAGTAGCAGTACGCTATGAGCTTGCCCCCTATTCCCTTTTCCTTTGCCTCTCTGTGTGTCATCAGCCCCTTGGATGTTGAGACAACGAGTATGCCGAAGTTTATTGAAGGGAGGTATCTCTTCTCGTACTTTTCGTAGGTGTCAACGCTGACAGGGTACCTTGGCTTTATTGCATTGCACCTGTTTATTGAGCCCAGGAGGCTCACCTTTACCGCGCCCCCCTTGCCGTCCTCAATAAGCTTGACCTCTCCGATGTAACCCTCTGATTTTATCACTTTCAGCGTGTTAATGATTAGCTTGGAAGCTGGCTTTATTATGCACTCCTTCTTTCCAGTGCTTTCATAGGCGTTAATCATTGAAAGCGCGTTTGCCAGCGGGTCGTTCAAAGTCATTTTTCATGCACCTGGTCTCAGCTGAACTTCTTGAATCCGAGCTTTGCGGCAATCTCCCTGAAGCACTGCCTGCACAGCCCCAGCTCGTACTTTGAGATGTGCGCCCGGGTCCTTCCGCAGCGCCTGCACCTCTTCCTGTTTATGCCGCAGCTCCTTTTCTTCGGGGCGTTGTGCTTCTTGTACTTCTCAAGGATTTGGGGCTTTGCCTTGAGCTGCTTGAACACCTTCCTATAATCGCTGTAAGTCATTCTGAATCCTCCTCGAACCTCACATTGAACTCCTTTGAAAGGACCTCAACCACTTCCTCCTTTGTTATTCTGTGCCTTGAGGGAACCTTTCGCCTTTTCTCCCTTCTCCTCTTTATTCTGTATCCGGGCCTCTCAAAGGTTACTGAGACCTCAAGCCCTATTATGCCTATGTCAGGATCGTACTTTGCGTCAGGTATGTCAATGTATTCGTGGATGCCGAACGAGACGTTTCCCTGGGTGTCTATCTGGTTCCTTGAGAGCCTGTGCTCCTTTGCTCCCAGCAGCCTGGAAAGGAGGGCCCTTGCCTTCTCCCCCCTCAGCGTCACCTTGCACCCTATGGGGAGCCTTGGCCTCAGCCCCCAGCTCGCAATCCTCTTCATTGTGATGGTCTTGACAGGCTTCGCGCCTGTGAGGGACTCCAAGAGCTTCAGCCCCTTCTCTATCATTGCCTGGTCCTTCCCTGCCCCTATGTTCAGGGTTACCTTCTCCACCCTTATCTTTCTGTTGGGATTCATTTTTTGCTCTTGCCTGAGTCCTTGAACTCCTCAATGAGGGTTATGCTCGGCTTGTCCTTTCCTATGGGGAAAGCGAACTCCTTCCTTGTCTCAAACACGTCCTTTTCGCTTGTTGAGATTATTATCTTGTTGCTCTTCACGTCCTCAACCCTGCCCACAATTCCTGTGTGTTTTCCTGAGATGAGGTAAACGATGGTCTTTTGCTCAAGGGGTATGTGGTCTGCCACCCCCTTTTTCCCGAAGTCAAACACAAGCGTGTCCCCCACCTTGTAGCTGTTCTTCTCAAGCGCGAGGTTTCTTCCGTCCCCGAGGTTTATCTGAATCCGTTTCTTGGGAAGCACTGTCTTTCCGACTATTCTGCTGGGCTTGAGGGTTGCCTCCTTCTCGCTTATGGGCACTGCCACAAGCCGCTTCTTCCTGTCTATCAGCACCCTGTAATTCTCCTTGATCTCAGGAAACGATATCACGTCAAACAGCCCCACCAGGAACCGGGGGTCCTTCCTTCTCTTTCCATTGACTAGGACCTGCTTTGTGTTGAGGATGAACTTCACCTCCCTTGTTGTTGATGCTGCGTTCATCACGTACTTCAGCAGGGAGTCGAGGGATATTCCGTGCTCAAACGAGTGCGGGCCAGGCTTGGGCCTTCTCACGAACGTGTATTCCTTCTTGCGTATCGGCCACGTCTTCGGGGCGCTTAGCCGCTTCATGTGTTGCTTAACCACTTTTGTTCTCCTCTTTCTTTGCCTTAATGCGCTTTTTGTCCTCTGTATTCAGCTCAATAATCATGAGGTTGCTCGGCTCAAGCGGAACAAGGGACTTTGTGCCGTCCTTCCTTATCTGCTCTATCTTTGTGACAAAGACCTTGCTGTTCTTCACGTCAACCCTCTCCACCTTGCCGCTCTGGCCCTTGTACTGCCCTCTCACCACCCTCACCTTGTCCCCTGTTCGGACCCTGATGGACCTCTTTCCGTATGTCTTGCGCAGCTCTGGCGAGAGGTGGCTTGACAAGAAGGACTGCTTGATGTGGAGAGGGGCGTTTGCCCTGTACTTCCTCTGCTTTCTTGGCTGAACGCTTGAAACCCAGTTCTTTGACCACGCATTCTTCATTTTTTATCCCTACACGATTATGCTTGCCACCTTGGCGATTGCGGGCCATCTCTCTGCCGCTTCCTTGGCTATGGCCCCCTTGAATATTGTTCCCTTGGGGTTTCCCTTTTCGTCCTTGAGAACAACAGCTGCGTTGTCCTCAAACTTCACCCTCATTCCGTCAGGCCTTCTGTACTCCTTCTTCTGCCTCACAATGACTGCAAAGACAACCTGCTTTCTCATGTCGGGCCTGCCCTTGATGACGCTTGCCTGGATCAGGTCGCCCACTCCTGCAGCAGGGTACCTGCCCTTCACTGTCTTCAGACCCCGCACGTTGAACACCTTGAGCACCTTTGCCCCGGAGTTGTCGCACGTTTCAATGCGGGCCCCTACAGGTATTCCCCTACTGACCTTTGACTTTACTGCCTTCATCTTCCTTCACAGTCTCCTTCTCAGAGTCTTTCTTGCTTTTTGCGTCAGGGCTCTCCTTCGGCTTTCTCTGCTTCTTGGCGAGCTCCTTCTGCGATTCCTCCCTTGCCATCTCCTTCAGCTGCATGACAACATCCTTCCCCCGCTTTGCCACAATAACAAAGCTCTTTGTCTTGCTCAGGGGCCTTGTTTCCACCACAGTGACCATGTCGCCGGGCTGGGCGTTTATGCAGGGAGGATTGTGAGCGTGTATCTTTGTCCTTCTGCGTTCTGACCTTTCGTATTTGGGGATGGGCTTGACTCTCTCCCACATGACAGTGGCTGTCTTGGCCATCTTTGCCTTCTCCACATAGCCGTTGAACATCCTTCCCCTCACTGTTATTCTTCCGTGGAAAGGGCAGTTGGCGTCGTCGCATGCCTCTTGCGGCGCTTCCACGCTTATGCCGATCCCCTTCTTCTTCACCATGAGTGTTCACCTGGGCTTCTTAATCCTGTCAGCCAGCCTTCCGACGAGGCGCCTGGCCTCAATCTCAACCTCTTTGTTCTGGATTTTGCAGCGGAACACAAGCAACTCCTTGAGGAAGCGCCTGAGGCCCTTCCCTGTCTCAATGACAAACGTGTGCCTTGTTTCATCCATTATCACTCCGCTCTGGCTGGTTTCCTTTTTCTGGTATTTCGTGATCTTGACTCTTTTTCCTATGAAGCTGCCTCTCACGACATCGCTTTCCTTGATTTTCATTCTCCACTTGCTTCCGCCTAAACCGAAAACCCAAGCTTGCTGAGGTACTCAATCACTTTTTCCTTGTGGTTTCCGAGCAGCTCTATGCGTCCGTCCTTGTACGTGCCTCCGCATGCAAGCTCGTTCTTCAGCTTCTTTGTAAGGTCCTTGAGGTCTATGTCCCTGCTGTCAATCCCGCTTATCACGGTGTGGAGCTTTCCGAACTTCCTCTTGACAACTTCAACCTTTATGCGCTGTCTTTCCTTTGCGATGTTCTCGCACACACACAGCTCCTTGGGGAGCCCGCACTTCGTGCATACCTCGCTCATCCTTTGGTTTTCCCTCCTTCCTCCTTGATCTCTTGTTTTGCAATCTTTTCAAGCGCAGCAAGGCGCTTCTTTTCTGTCAGCGCTGTCAGTGCCTGTGCAATGCTTTTCTTTATCTTTCTCAGCTGCCCGATGTTCTTTCCAGGGGCTTTTGAGGACAGCTCTGACTTGAGCTTCATTGCCTGCATTCTCAGCTCCACCAGCCTCTTCTCGATTTCCGCAGCTTCCATGCTGTTGAATGGCGACTTCATTTTTGATCCGGCTTCTGCTCTTCTTTTCCGCGTGATGATTTCCTTTGTTTGGGCTTGTCAGCGCTTTTTTCCGTCTTGCCCTTGTCTTCTTCTTTTTCAGTCTGCTCTTTTTTCTCATCTGCCTTCTCGCCCAGCTCCTTCTTGGCTTCTTCCTCGGGGATTTCCTCAACTATCTCCTTCTTCTCCTTGACTATCTCCACCCTGTCGGGGAGATGGACGTCAGGGGGCATTATCTTCACCTTTATCCCTATGGTTCCGCTCTTGAGCTTTGCGTATGTTATTGCTGTTGCAACCCCTGTTATCGCTATGTCCCCGCACTTCTTCAGGTAGCCGCTGTAAAACCTCCACGACTTTGCCCTTGCGCTGGGAAGCTTGCCTGAGATGATTATCTCAACCCCGAGCGCGCCTGAGTCCATAACTGCCTGCATTGTCTTGTGGCCGATGCCCTTGAACCTTGAGGAGCCGAACCTCTCCAGCGAGTTGGCTATCCTCTCAGCCACTATCATCGCGTCAAGCTCGGGCTTCTCAACCTCGCTTATCTCTATCTGCAGGTTCTCAAGCTTGAACTTCTTTTTCAGCGTCTGGGTGAGCTTCTTTATGTTCTGTCCCTTCCTCCCTACAATGAGGCCCGGCCTTGAGGCGTAGATGATTATCTTTTCCCCGAGAGGCGTGCGCTGGACCTTTGTGTGGCTGTGCCCAACGTGGCGGAGATTGTTGGTTATGTACTCCTGGATTTCGTATTCCTTCAAGCGCTGGCTGACAAGGCTTCTTTCAATCATGAGGATGCACCTGTTCCTTCTTCTGGCTTAGAGGGCTCTGCTTTTGGATCGCCCTTTTGATTCTGATTATTTTTTTCTTCGTTCTTTTCGCTCTTTTTTTTCTGGCTCTGGGATTCCTTCTGCTTGGACTGCTCTTCCTCTTCCGCCTTTTTCTCTTCTTCCAGCTTTTTTGCAGCAGCTGGCTCTTCCTTTGGCGCTGCTTCGGGCTTCTCCTTCTCCGTCTCTGCTGCTTCCGGCTCTTTTTTCTCTTCCCGCTTAGCCGGCTTGGCCTCTGGCTTCACCGCTTTCTCTGCTTCCTGTTTCGTCGGAGCTGCTTTCCCCTTCTCCTTTCTGCTTTTTTCTTCCTTTGCCTTTTTCTCAGCAGGCGCCTCCATCAGCACTACCTCAACTGTTGTTCTCTTGGCAGACCTTCTGAAGTGCCTTCCGTACCTGAAGGTGCTTGTGCCCTTCTTTGCCGAGATGTGCTCAACTATGAGTGCGGATGTTGAGAGCCCCTTGAACTGGGCGTTTGTTCTTGCGCTCTCCAAAATCTTCTTTATCTCTGCGCAGGCCTTCACCGGGAACCTTCCTGCCCCCATTCCTCTCTTGTGGCCCATGTCCCTGTTGAAGCGCGTAAACCTTATGGGCTGCGCCATTGAGATGCACTTCTCCAGCACTTCTATGGCTGCGTCAACCCTTTTTCTTCGCAGAGCCCTGCATACCATCACGCTCTGCTTGAGCGAAATAGGGAGGTTCAGGCCCACTGCCTTCGCAGTGTTTCCCCCTGTCTCCTTGTACGAGTAAGTGTAGTCGCTCATCTTTACCTCACGGATATTGCCTGGCTGCTTCTCGTCGCCCCAACTCCGGGGGCAGAGTGCTGGACCCTGTGCCTCGTCGGAGCGAACTCCCCAAGCGTGTGCCCTATCATCTCGGGCGCTATCGTAACCGCAACAAAGGCCTTGCCGTTGTGCACCCTTATCGTCTTGCCGACCATGTTAGGCAGTATAAGCATATCTCTGCAGTGGGTCTTTACGTTGTTGCCCTTCTTCTCCAGCTTTCTCAGAAAGGTCTTCTCCTCTTCTGTGAAGCCCCTCTTTATCTTCCTTCGCTGGTATGACGGGAAAAGCTGCGCAAGCTCGTTGAAGCTCATTTTCTGGAGCTCCTCAAGCGTCTTTCCCCTGTACATGAATACCTTTGCCATGAGCCTATCGCCTCTTTCCGGTTCTTCTCGGCCTTATCTTGCCGACCTTTCTTCCTGGCGGAGCGTTTCTCGGAGCGACAGTCGGCCTTCCCTTGTGGCTGGACTCTGAGCCCCCGAAGGGGTGGTCAACCGCGTTTTGGCTTGTTCCTGAAATCCTGGGATAAAGCTTGTTCTTCGCCCTCATCTTGTGGTATCTCCTGCCTGCCTTGAAAAAGGGCTTTTCTGTCCTTCCTCCGCCTGCAACAACCCCGATGGTTGCCCTGCAGCTGCTGTCAAATATCTTCTTTTTCTTTGAGGGCAAAAGCACAGTGACCTTGTTGTCTGATTTTGCGACTATCTTTGCGAATGTGCCTGAGGCCCTGACAAACCTGCCCCCGTCGCCGGGCCTTGCCTCAATGTTGAATATTAGGGTTCCCTCAGGAAGGTCTCCCAGCCTGCTAAGAGAGCCCGGGCTCGTGGGTGTGTTCTGCCCTATTCTCACCTTCTCGCCGACGCGGATTCCCTCAGGGCAGATGGATATTGTCTTTTCGCCGTCATCCCACCTGACCTCGTAGAGGGGGGCGGAGTGTCCTTGGCACTTTATTATGCCAGTAACCACGCCGCTCATCTCTCCTTCTGTGAGCTTCTTGAGCTTTGCGTCAGCCTTCCACCTGAAGCTCGGGGCCCTGTAAGTGGGGGACCCCTTTCCTCTTGCCTGCTGGATTAAGTTCTTTCCCATGAGTATCGCCTTTACATCAGGCCGAGCTGCGTTGCGATGTCAAGAGCTGATTTCTCAGCTCCGAGCTTTATTATTGCGTGCTTCTCGCCTGAGGGTGCCACGAGGGTGTTCACCCTCATGACCTTTGCCCTGAAAACAGTCTCAAAGGCTGTTTTTATGTCCTTCTTTGTGGCTTTCTTGTGAACTACGAACATGAGCTTGTTGTCTGACTGCATGGCCCTTATGGCTTTTTCTGTTGACATCGGCCTTATGAGGACTGCGTGGGGATCCATTCTTTTTCACTACTCCTGATTCTTTCCTCCTTTTGGCGAGGATTCCTTTTTCGGAGTCTTGACCGCTTTGACTGCTTTTTTCGGCTCTTCTCCTGCTTTGGGAGTTGCCTTTTTCTCTTGCTTTTCTGCCTTTTTCTCCTCTTTCTTTGGCTTGTGCTCCTCTGTGAACAGCTTTTCTTCCCTGAGGCGCGCGATTGCGGACTCTGTGAAGAGGGTGAGCCTGCCGTGGTTTCCGCCAGGGGCAAGCAGCCTCACGTTGAGGTTTGTCACCACTGCGCATGAGACTCCAGGGATGTTCCTTGCGGCCTTCTGCACCTCGCACTGCCTTGACACCACGAGCAGGGGGCCTGTTCTTTTCCTGTACTTTCTCCCTCTCATCTTGCCCTTGCCTGCCCTTATGCTCTTGACAGCAGCCCTGGCAAGCTCCTTCTCAAGACCCAGCTTTGCCAGAACCTCCATGAGCTGATTCGTGGAACTTATAGACTCAAACTCGTCGCTCAGCACAAGGGGAAACTGCTCTGGAACAATGTGGCCCCTTGCCTCAACAACGTCCTTGACCGCGCTTGCAGATATTGCCGCCCTTATTGCGAGCCTTCTTTCCTTCTTGTTTATCTCCCTCGCCCACACCTTTTCGGGCTTTGGGGGGTGGGCCCTTCTTCCCCCGACAGTGCCGGGAGCAAAAGCCCCTACCCAGTTCATCCTTGTTCCCCTTCTTGAGAGTATCTTTCTCGGCACCCTGCTTATCCCGAATCCATATGAGCCCCTGTAGTCCCTTCTCCTTCTTGATAGCTCTGCAGACGCCCTTTTTCCTGCCTCAGGGCTTGCGCCGTAGCTCTGCCTTGCGGAGAGCTCCATCGCCCTGAAGACCTTTCGGATAACGTCTGGCCTGAGGTGCTCTGAGAACTGCGCAGGCAGCTCAGCGCTTCCCTTTTTTTCCGCGTTTAAACCGAAAACGTTTGCCTTCATTGTTGATTTTCCTCATTCATCCTTGGGGTGATGAGACGCTTATGTAGCTGAGTTCAGGGGCCTCCTTGGGAACCTTCCTGTTGGGCCCCATTGCCACAGTTAGGCGTATGAGCCTCTTTGAGGGGCCGGGAACAGAGCCCTTGAGTAGTATGCAGGGATTCCTGACAATGCCGTAGTGCTTGAACCCTCCCGCAGGATTAATCCTTGATGGGTCGTCCTCCACCTTCAGAACCCACTTGTTGTACTCTGTCCTTTGGTGGAACCCTGTCTGGCCCGCCATGGCAACCCTGAACATTATCTTTCCCTGCGCGTTCCAGGGGCCGAGGGAGCCAGGCCCCCTTTTTGTCTTTTCTGACTTGTGGCTTCTCAGGCTTACGCCGAACCTCTTGACAGGGCCCTGAAAGCCCTTTCCCTTCGTGACTGCGTGAACATCAACCTGCATTCCCGGCTTGAGCACATCGCCGACAGATATCTCCTTCCCCAGATAATCCCTTGCAGCTGCGAGCTGCTCCTCAACAGAGCCTCCGAGCCCAACCTCAAACACATCAGGCTTCTTCTTTCCTATTCCTGTGCTTGAGGGGATGGTGTGGACAAGGAGCCTCACCTCAGCTATTTTCTCTGCGGGAATCTTGTCCAGCTCAGGCGCGCTCTTTTTCTTCATTGGAGGGAGAACGCGGGAAAGTTCCTTGCTGAGATCAGGGGAATTTATTTGAGAAAAAGCAACCAGGCGGTTGTGGGAGGATGTGTAGAGCCTTAAGGCAAAAACCTTCAGCGGGGGGCACTCAATTACTGTCACAGGGATTGAGACATCCTCTCCCTTTGTCCTTGAATGCCCGACTGTGTCATGAAAAAGGGCATGCGTCATCCCAACCTTGTAGCCAGCGAAATCAAGGATGCCTTTGGCTGAGTCTGTCTTTCTGGACCTCACTCTTGCTGTTTCTCTCTTGGCGCGCTTGCGCGGCCAAAACTGCATGCTTCCTGACCTTGGTTTCCTTGTTCTTGGCATGGGATGCGGTTCCTCTGCGGTGTTTTTGAAAGGGAGCTTCCCCTATCCTGTGAGCGGTATGCTAAGCAAAAACAGCCTTTTCGTAAAGCCTTTCATGAAGAAAAAAGGCTTCATACCCCTTTGAAAGACTCTTTTGCAGGCTGTTTTCAATGGCATTTATGCTTTGAATAAATACCTCTTTGGCCTCTGTAACACCTCTTTTGGGCCTATCCGGGTGAATCCTGAAGCATTTATAAATCTTGTGGTGGTTTTTTTCTTGAAATCAGCCTATTTTTTGACGAGCATTTCCAGCATGGCTGCGTATGCAGGCCTTGTTATGAAAACCCCGAAAGTGACTCCGAATATGGTGATTGTTGCGAATCCCTTGAGAAGCCCTGCGCCTGCAAACCACAAGGGTATCATTGCAACGACAGTTGTGAAATAGGAGGCCATTATTATGAAGAATGCTCTTTTTATCCTTTGCTTCCATGTCAAGGGCAGCTCTTTCTTCCTTGTCAGGGTTTCATCAGTGATGACTATCTGGTCATCAACTCCTGTGCCCACAGCAATTATTATCCCTGCCACAGCAGCAAGGTCAATGTTCCATCCTATGAGGGCTGCAAGCCCCAGCAGAAGTATGACCTCGCTTGCCATTGTGACAAGCATGGGGAGTATTATTCTCCAGTTCCTGTACCTCAGGTACACAACGAGAGCAACTGCAAGCGCTGCGAAAAGCCCCACCAAAATTGCGTTCTTAACGAACTCTTCCCCCAAAAGAGGGGAGATTGTGTTGGACTGCACAATCTCAAGCTTCACAGGCAGGCTTCCTGTTATGAGTATGGTCTGAAGCCTTTTCATGTTGCTCAATGTGTTCAGAATTGCCTCGTCCCTTGTTGAGCCAAAGCCTGAGCCGGAGATTGATATGTCTGTTGTTGCCTGCCCCCTTAACTCTGCCCCTATGTTGAGGCTGTCCATGAGTATGTTGTCAAGGTAAAGGTCAAGCTGCTGGCTCAGGTACCTGTCGCCGTTCTGGTCAGTTATTACATCCAGCTGTCTGGTTACCCCAGCGTGCCTCTCGGCAGCCTCAGGGCTCAGAGTTATGGCGAACCTGAACCTGCACGCCCACCGCCCCCCCGAAACCTGCCTGCATCCGTACTGGGGGTCGATGCCTGCCCTGTCAGCGCTTCTTGCCACGTAGGTGATGTCTTTTCCGCCCACAAAGACTGTTTCGTTGCCTATCTTTGCCTCAAACTTTCCCTGCGAGGCAAGAAGGTTCTGCACCTCCTCCTCGTTCGCCCCTGCAATCTCCACAAGGATGAACTGGTTGCCCTCCAGATCTTTTGAGGGCCTCACTATTATGTCGCTCAGCCCGTACACGTTGAGGCGCTGCTTCAAGCTTTCAATCACGATGTCCATGTCCTCAGGGCTCAGGGGCTTCTCCGGCTTCAGCAGCACTCTTGTTCCGCCTGTAAGGTCCAGTCCCTTCCTTATGTTTGTCTTCGGGGCAGGGTAAACCTTGAGACCAATGTCCTGCCTGCCGACAACCTTTGTTATTGTCTTGGGCCTCTCAACTGTTTCGTTAATAGTCTCGTTTATGAGCTTCAGGGTGCCGTTTATTGTGACGTTCCTCTGCACGACCTTTGTGACAGTGACATTCTCTGTCTCATTGAGAACAATTGTCTCTGTCTTGGGCTTCACCTCTATCCTGTAAACACCCTTGTTTGTTGCGAGAGTGAAGAATTTGCCAACAGGAACGCTGTTGACTATTGAATAGAACTCCTCAACGCTCCTTACAGGCTTCCCGTTTATGCTCTCAATTCTCTCCCTGCTCATGGGAGGGTTCCTTGGATTCGGGTTCTCAATTCCAGCAAGGCTTGCCGAGCTGTTTCGGAGAACGCTCCTTATTGCCACCTGGTCCTCGCCGAAGCGGGGGTTGATGGCTATTATTGCAAGGAGGAGGAATGTGACTAGCACGATGATCCTGAAATTCTTGAAAAATTTCTTGACTGAAACCATTCTTGCCTATGCCTCGCCCTTCTTTTCAAGATAAAGCCTAAGTATGCCCACGTTCTGTATCCATGTGTTCACCATGTCCACCAAAAGCCCTATCAGTATTATGGTCATTATCTGCACAAGCACGTCGCTCTTTGAAACAAGCATTCCCACAGTGACAGCAGCAAGGGTTGTAAAGTTCATTGTGACGCCTGTCTTCATTGCGCTGTAAATCCTCTGCATGACCGAGCCCTCCTTTCTCTTCAGCACGCGGGTTGAGAGCAGTATGTCTGTGTCCACAGAGTAGCCAATCAGCATAAGGAATGCAGCAATGCCTGCTGTTGAAATCCTCATGCCCAGAACATTGACTATTGCGACAGTGACGACGATGTCGGAGAATGCTGCGAGTATGACGGCAAAGCTGGGCACGAATGTCCTGAAGTACAGGAACACCACAAGCCCCATGAACACAAAGGCTATCAGAATAGCCATCATTGTCTGCCTGAAAAAGCTTGAGCCAAGGCTGGAGCCAATCTCCTCAATAGACATCTCCTTGGGGTCCTTCCCAGTCTTTTCTGAAACAGCGGAAACAAACCCCTCCCTCTCTTCGTGGCTGATGTCAGCGTCAATTATGAATCCAGTTACGCTTCCAAGAGTCGTAAGCCTCCTCACTGTCACAGTCGCATCAGGGAACTTTTGCGAGAGGAAAGATTCAATCTCGTTTATGTTGAGGTCCTCCTGCGTCGGCACAGTGATTGTTACTCCGCCTTTCAGAGAAACGTCTTTGTGTATGAAGTCTCCCTCAGTGCTTATCTGGTAGCCTATCTGGAGTATTGCGACAAGCAGAAGCAGCATGGGTATGGCAAGGAGCTTTTTGTAATCGTCCTCATAAACCCTTCTGAAAAAGCCCTTGTGCTCCCTCTTTTCCTCCCTCTTCCTCGGCTCTTCCTTTCCCTGCTTCTCTGCCTGCTTCTTCTCAAGAAGCTTGATAAGCTGCTTCTCTGCTCTTCTTTTAGCTCTCTTTGACATTGAGTCCTGCGAATCCGAACTGCTTTAAAAAACTTTTGCCATTCATCACCAGGCAGTTGTTTTATTCACGGCAGGGGCTGTTCTTCTTTTGCCCTGTCGTTCGCAAAAAAAATTTATAGCATCTCCCATTCCCTCTCCTAATGGTGCATGTTTACAGGAAAAGGACAGTGCTCTCGCTTTTTGCGCTCTTGCTCACCTACTTTCTTGTGTTCCTTTACGCCCTTTACAAGCTTTCAAAGGGCAGCCCTGTCGTGGACATCGGCTGGCAGAGCGCTGTGATTAACTGGCTTGTGATTGCGCTCTCAGTCATTGCAATAATACGGCTTGTCTACGAGATTTCAAGGGTGGAGCACGCGCATGCGTACGAGAAGAGGATTGGGGTAAAGAAAGCGTGAGCAGGGAGAGTTTTTCGGAGGTTCACTTTCGCAATGCTTCTGCTGAGGATTTTGTTTTGAATTTTGCGGAATCCTGCTGATCCGCTCATTCAGCCTTCGCAATGCGCCTGCCCGGCAAAAAGGGCCGCGGGTAGCTGATGCCGAACCTTTCATAGTCGCTCTGCTCAAACCCAAGGTCTGCCACGTAAACAATCCCAGATATTTGCCGGAGCCCGTGCTTTGCCACGTCCAAGCACAAAACGCAGGACGCTTTTATGCGGCTATCATAAAACTTTCCTGTTTCTGTGTTGAGCCCAGAAGCCACGTCAAGAGAAACAACAGGCAGGCCTGAGTTGTTGGCAATGCTTATCAGCCTCCTGTACTTGCGCTTTGGCGGGCTTGAAAGCTTGTAGCCCAGCAGTGCGTCAATAACAATTCCCTCGCCAAGCATGCGATTCTCAACGCGCTTATCCGCCATGATTGCTTTGAGCTTCTGATTGACGAAGCAAATGCTGTGGGGACTTTCCTTGAAGTTCCATGCCGGCATTATGCTGGCTCTCGCCTTTGAACCAGCTTTTTCCAGAAGGCAAGACAGAGCGAACAAGCCCCCGCCGCCGTTGGGGCCTCTGCCCATCAGCAGGGTTATGCCTTTTTCAAATTCCAAACTCCTTCTCTTAGAGATGAACTCCGCAAGCCTTCTCCCGGCAAGAGGCACCATTCGCTCAAGGCTTACTCTTTCAGTTGCGTGCCTGTCAATCCTCTCCATAACGCTTCTTTTCAAATAGAGCATATTAACAGATGCGAAGATTGATTTATAAATGTGCGGGTGTGAATTATGGAAAACAAGGATGTCTTTTTTGTAATGGCCGCATACAATAAAAATCATCGCTTTCCGAGCCTGAAAATGAAAATATTTATAAACATTCTTTCCGAAGATTGTGTCTTGTTGCATGAAAAGAGGTGATATTATGGACTCCAGGAATTCTCAGGGCCTTGTTTATGCAGGGCTTGTGGCAATAGTGGCTGTTGTGGCGATTGTTTTTCTTGTGGGTTCTGGGAGCAGAACGAGTTATGTTGCTGCTCCCAGCGGCGTTGCGGACTTGGGTGCAGGAGACTCAGCCAACCTTGGAGGTTTAGCTGCTGGAGGTGGAAGAAGAGGGGCTAGTGTGCAGGATGTTGATAAGATTAATGATAAATTGCTGGCAAAATGTAAAGGTTGGTGCGGCAGTCTCAGTTTGCATTTCGGCTTGATGGGTGCAAAGTGGTACATGGTAGATTCTGTGCTAGGTCCAATTCCCCAGCCTTTCAATAATTTTCAAGAAACTAGTTCAAAATATAATACTGAGGCAGAAGAAGTTATTTCAGATTATGATATATTCTATTATGGTGACACGAGGCGTGAAGGTTTAGATACAGGAATGTACCAGATAGAATATTTTTGTACTTGTTATTCCAGTGGCAATTCAGGCGAGGAAGGCGCTGTTGAGAATGCTCGTAGAACAATGGGCTGGCCTCGCCAAAGCGCCAAATAAACCTTTTTCTTATTTTCTTTTAGAACAGTATCTTGTTTGCTACTTCTTCCCTTCCAGGCACGCCTCTACGAAGCCGAGGTAGCAGGGGTTCGGCTTCAGCGGCCGCGAAGTGAATTCCGGGTGGTACTGGGTTCCGAGGAAGAACCTGTGGGTGGGAAGCTCAAGTATCTGCATTATCGGGTATTTCGGGGCCTTGCCTGAGAAAACAATGCCGTTTTTCTCAAAGGTCTCTATGTACTCGGGGTTGCACTCGTACCTGTGCCTGAACCTCTCCCTTATCCTTGTCTTCTTCCCGTAGAGCTGCCACGCCAGTGTGCCTTCTTTAACGAGCACGTCCCTCCCCCCGAGCCGCATGTTCCCCCCCAGGCCCTCTATCTTTTTCTGTTCTGGCAGCAGGTCAATGACCGGGTGCTTGCATTGCGGCTCAAGCTCTGTGGAGTTCGCGTCCTCAAGCCCGCACACGTTTCTCGCGAACTCAATTATCGCCATCTGGAAGCCGAAGCACAGCCCGAGGTAGGGGAGGTTGTTCTCCCTTGCGTATCTTATGCACTCAATCTTTCCCTCTGCGCCCCTTTTTCCGAAGCCCCCGGGCACGATTATGCCGTCAAGGTCTTTCAGCGCATCAGCAACAGCCACCTTGCCGTTCTCTATCTCGGTGGTCTCAATCCATCTGATGCGGACCTTTGAGGACGTCTTAGCTCCTGCGTGCTCCAGGGCCTTTATTATTGAGGCGTAGGAGTCTCTCAGGCCTGTGTACTTGCCTGTTATTCCTATTGTTATCTCTCTCTTGGGCTTCTTTATGTTTTCAAGCATGGCGTTCCATTCCCTTGCGTCCCTCTTCTTTTTCGGCTTTAGATTCAGAAGGGAGAGTATGCTCTTGTCCAAGCCCGCATTGTGCAGGTGCTCGGGTATGAGGTAGATGCTTTCCATGTCGTGAACAGAAACAACGTTCTCAATAGGGACGTTGGAGTATATGGATATCTTCTCCCTGACCTTCTCGCTCACAGGGTTAGTTGCCCTGCAGGCAATAACGTCCGGCTGTATTCCAAGCTCCATTAATCTTCGTATTCCCAGCTGGGCTGCCTTTGACTTCTGCTCCCCCAAAAAGCGCGGCTCAAGAACATAGGTGACATTGACAAAGCAGGCGTTGCCTTTTCCCTCTTCGTATGCAAGCTGCCTCATTGCCTCTATGAAGTACTGGTTTTCTATGTCGCCCACAGTGCCCCCAACCTCTATCAGGACTATGTCAGCGTTTGAGTTCATCGCGAGCAGCCTGAGAAACCTCTTTATCTCCCCTGTCACGTGGGGGATGAACTGGACGTCCCTGCCCAGGTACTTGCCCTTTCTTTCCCTCTCAAGTATCGTGGTGAATATCTTTCCGCCTGTGAGGTAGTTGTCCTTCGTGAGGTTCTTGTCAAGGAACCTTTCGTATGTCCCTAGGTCCATGTCGCACTCCAAGCCGTCGTCAAGCACAAACACTTCTCCGTGCCTGTAGGGGTTCAGCGTGCCTGCATCAACGTTGAGGTAGCCGTCAAACTTTATGGGGCTGCACACAAGCCCCTGGTCTTCAAGGAGCTTTCCAAGGGACGCAGAGAATATGCCCTTTCCCAGCCCGCTCATCACAGAGCCGGTTATTATAATGTACTTTGTCTTTCCTGCTTTGTAGCCGGAGGGCACAGGGGTGTAGTACTCGTGGGAAGCTGACTTCTTTGCCAGGTCCTTGAGAATCTCAGAACTCGTGAAGGCACCTCCATGAACGTCTCATTGATGAGAGGGAGCAAGGAAGAATTAAACTCAGGGAGAAAATTTGGTTGTGGCATTGAAAACCAGTTTTGTTCATCCTATAAAAATTTTTCTGGTTTTGAAACTACAATCCCTAAAACAAGAACTTTACGAGCCCTGAGAAGAACTGGAAGCCGTCAAAGGGAGGTATTGGAAGCATGTTGAAGAAGAACAGGAACAGGTTTATCCTTGCTGTCAATGCGAATGCCTGCCTTGCAACAGGGCTCAGCCTTGCCTTTGATCTCAGCACCGCCTTTGCGATGCCCCAGAAAGCAAGGTTCGTGAAGGGGCCTGCTCCTGCCACCAGCATGTTCGCGAGGGGTGCGATGGCTGTGTGCGCAACATAGCCCGGAACAAAGAATATGAAGCCGAAGTTCATCAGCTTCAGCAGCAGGCCGAGACCAAGCCAGGTGTATGCCGCGTAGAAAGTGGCCTGGGCCCCGAATGCGATAGCAACAAACTTGTGGGCCATCTCGTGCAGGATTATCGCAGGCGCGGTGACAGCCATTGCAAACCAGAAATTGGAGAACTCAATCCCCCGAAACATGCTGCCTGCTGCGCGAAGAGGGTCGTAGTTCGGTATCTGCACAGGCCTGAACACGTCCTTGAATATGAATCCCACGAAGGCGCTCATGACAGCAATGTCAATGAGCTCCCTGACGCTTAAAATCATTAATGGCGCTATTTCGTGGTGCTATAAAAATCTTGCCTTTGGCTTTATGATTTCGCACTTCCGCAGCACACACATTCTTGCCTTCATTCTTCACTATCTTAAATGATTTAACCCTTTTTTCCCGCATAATGCTGGCGGCACACAAAAACCTTTTAAAAGGCAAATCCTTCTCGTCCAAAAACATTCCCCGGAATCTTGGTTCTGAGGGAAAAAAGCGAATTGAGGTGGATTAATGAAAAAAACAGCCAAGTCTGACAGCAAGGTTCAGGTTCACTACACAGGAACCCTTGAGGACGGGACAACCTTTGACTCGTCCGAGGGAAGAGAGCCCCTGGAGTTCACCCTCGGGGCAGGGCAGGTCATCAAGGGCTTCAACGACGCAGTAGTCGGGATGTCAGAGGGAGAGGAAAAGACTGTAACGCTTAAGCCTGCTGACGCCTACGGAGAGCACCACGAGCAGCTCGTGTTTGAGGTTCCGCTTGCGCAGCTCAAGGGGGTTGACGTGAAGCCCGGGGTGACACTGCTCCTGAGGTCAGAGAAAGGGAACGAGGCAAGGGCAGTTGTCAAGGCAATAAAGGGAGACGCCGCTTTGCTGGACCTCAACCACCCCCTTGCAGGGGAAACCCTCACCTTCAAGATAAAGCTCGTGAAGGTCCTGGAGTAGGGGCTTTTCTTTATTTTTTCTTTTTAAGGCTGAAGATACTTTACGCACACAGTAATCGGAAGGGATTGTTTTATGAACGGAGAGGAAAACACTCTTTCGGATACTGCCAGATAGTCACATTTTTTTCTCTTTGCTCCGGATGACAAAATTCCCAAGCCTTAATTGTTTCTTTTGTTGATTCAATTGGTGGAGAGGGAAAGGGGTACAATCCAGCGTATTTTTCAAAGATTATCAAGGCAAGTTGAGATTCAAGCACTTTGTATCTCATTATTTTGCTTACCAGGCTTTCGCTAACGGATAATCTTTCTTTCTGTTTGTCTAAGTCCTCTTTCACTAATTCGTTAATTTTTTTTCGTAAATCGTGACCTCTTTTATGTAGCCCTGTCTTCGAACCAAATTTATTTACTGTTAATTCTAACATGCTTCTTTGTTCTAATACTTTTATTTGAGGGGGTTTAAACTTTGTTTCCAGAAGTTCAAGGGTTCTTACATTTCTTTTCAGTCTTTCCAAATGCTCTTCCAAGTTTTGCGTCCCATCATAAAATGGCTTTCGCTCTTTTTTGTTTGCTTCAATCCAGCCAATTTCTTGATTTAGAATTAGGGGAATATCATTAAAGTAGAGACTGATCTTGGCCAACAACTTCCTTGATGAAAAGTGAAGATTCAGAGTATCTTGGTCCGTCTTTCCTGTGTAGGCACGCATTATTTTTTCTTTTAAACTTAGGTTGCTAAATATTTTAACCCTTCTTCGATGAGCATCTTTTTGAGTGAAGAGTTCACGCCATTCTGAATTAAGTTCCTGAATGATCTTCAAATTTTTTATATCCTCCGGGTAATATTCAAAAAAATTGGCAGACACTACTTCTTCATTCTTGGGGTAATTCAAAATGAATACTCCTGTAAGCGTTTCATTCTCTCCAAGCACCACCCATTGGTTAGGCTCCAAATGATTTTTCATCTTTTCTTTTTTAGCTTCACTCAGCTCTATGCGTTCGCATTTGGAATTATTACGGCACTCAAAGTATGGCAAATTCTCATAATCATCATACCAATTAATCGGCTCATCTTTGAATGCAAAACCATTTGTTCGTAGAGTCATATCAGCTCTAGAATTATAAAATTTTAGTTTCATTAAATTCTGCACTACTTCTAGAGACTGTTTCCCTGAATGTACCAAGTCATTGTAGCCATTCAAATAATAATTTAAACTTACATACATGGTAAATAATAATACTGCCGTAGTGAGTAACATCGCTGATCTTACACTGTCTTTCTTATTTGTGAGTGAAGGTAGGAAAACGTTGAAAATTCTTAGCGGGAATACTCTGAATTTTCTGTTTTCTTTTGTCTCGCTTTTATTTATTGTTTTTTTAATAAGCTTTTTGAGTGTTTCTAAATAAGAATAAAAAAAGACCGCAATTATTGGAAGTGTGGCCAAAGGTGCCAATGGAAAAGTAATTGTGCCCATTAGGGGAATTGCGGTGTACACATAAATAAATGCAAACACCACTGTTATAGTGCTTGCAAATGAAAGGCTTATTAGTACAGTTAGAAATGACGCATACAATGAGTGGTTACTGCCCGCTCTGTAATTCAATATCAATGGATTTATTAAGGCTAAAATTATTAGAATCATTAAGTAGTGTAGTTGGAGTTTAATAGCCAGAAAGGGCATGCCAAGAATTGTTAAGATTTCCACTATCAATGCCACTTTCGGAGCATTCTTTTTCTTTAAATAATCGCTTAGGAGATAAGGCAATACTAAAGCAATCAGGAGGATTGTAATTCTGCTTAAGGGTATGCGAATCCACCCAGCAACATAAAAGGGGAGGAACGAGAAGAGGTAATAGGAAAGGCTGTTAACTGACTCAAAATACGTAAATGGAGGGATGGCATATATGTTGAAAATAAAAGAAACACCAAAAAGAAATATAGTGGAAGTTCCTAACTCTTTAGCAAAATCTTTCAGCGAAACCCGGCTTTTTTTTACCTCTTGGATTAACTTTTCAACTTCTTTTTCTGCGTAGCCTTGCTTTATGAGATATTTTTTTACTTCTTCTAAACGATACCCCTCCTTTTCTTTTTGCTCAACCCACTTGGCGAGTTCACTATATGACATTTATCTCTTCTTTGATTATGAGGTATTTAAACTTTTGGGCGATCTTTTGTCTTTTTGTTCGTCGCTCTTTATTCG
>CAYVGP010000001.1:0-26983 GCA_964451135.1 uncultured Methanosarcinales archaeon | reverse complement strand
CCCTTTGTTTCCTGTGGAAGATGTTTTTCGCAAAAACCACGTCGGCAACAGTGAAAGTCGTCACTGCCGAGTTTATTTTAACACCCCCTTGTTTCCTGTGGAGATTCGGGCTTTTCAGGCCCTGCTGCTTTGCGCCCCCCCTTTCAGGCAAAAAATCAGGCATTTAAAAAAGAAAATAAGAAATCCTGGTGCTGCCGCTCCTTTGAGCCGGGCAGGATTTCTTTTCTTGCAGCAGCGCGCTCTCCAGGGAGCTGTAGCTGCTAACAATAATAAATCAGGTGATTGGCTTCTCCCTGAGGTCATAATCAAAGAAGATTATGAACTCTTCCTCCAGCTCAGGAGTCTTCTCTGCCCTTATGAATTCAAGAACAGAGTTGGAGAAGCAATGCGGGCAAACGCTCATCTCCTTGTGACACCTTACACAGCGGGTGAAGCCCTGGGCGTAGCCAGCATCCTTTGCTGCCCCTTCCAGTCTCTTGATTAGCTGGGGCCTAACTCCCACGAGCCAGCTTTTCACGCTCTGCTCAAGGCACTCTGGGCACACGGGGTTCGTTATCGGTTCGTCGCACTCCACGCATGCCTCTGCTATTGCTGTGTGTGGTTGCATTTTGCCCACCTCCGGCTTTTTCTTTTTGCGGCAGGCCTTGCAAGTGCAGCATTAGAACGAGAAACTGCTGGCGCCATGCAAGGCCTGTCCTTCAAGGACGGGCTCTTAGCAAAGCACCAGCCAAGTGGTGTCTGCGTAAACCCTGAATCGCTTGATCATTCCCAGAACTACTGAGAACATATTCCCTGTCCTGAGATGGATCAAGCTCTCCATGAGCCCTGCTTTCTCATGGAGATATAAATATTTTTCTCTTTTCACTACTCTGGTGACACAATGGCTTCGGAAGATTTTCGGATTCTTTCAAGACTTTCCGTTCTCTCCCTTAACAGCCGGATTTTTTGCGAAAGCTTTCTTTTCAGAGCCCCTGCTCCGATAGCTTTTTATACTCCCCCGGCAAGTTTAATTCCGATGGAAGACATCATAATCGGAAGAAACCAGGCGGACAGGGAGAAGTTCGGCTCTGACGGAACAATCTTCCTCGGAAAGCACTACATCAAGATGGGGCGCACAACCTCCCTCTCAAACAGGATTCTCCTGGACATCTCAAGGGCCCACGTCATAATGATTTGCGGAAAGAGGGGAGGGGGAAAGTGTCTTGCGGGCGACACACTCATCCCTCTCCACGACGGAAGCCTTGCCACGATTGAATCTCTTGAAAAAATGGACCACGCAGTTCTCGGCCTTGACAAGGACCTGAAAATTTCGGTTCTTGAGAAGGAGGAATTTTTTAAGAGAAGGGTTTTCAAAACACTGCGGATAACGCTGTGGACAGGCAAGCAGATACGGCTCACTCCTGAACACCCCCTCCTAACAATCAATGGATGGGTTCCTGCCAAAGAGCTTCAGCCAGGCTCAAGAATAGCCACTCCGAGGCTTTCCCCTGTGTTTGGGGAAGAGGACATGCCTGAAGAAAAAGTAAAGCTCCTTGCCTACCTGATCGCTGAAGGCCATCTGAGGCACGGCCTCATTCTCTTCTCCAACAGCGACCTAAAGATAGCGGGGGATTTTAAGGAGTGTGTCCAGAAGTTTGACTCTTCTCTTGCTGTAAAGCAGCACGGAAGCCTTACTTATCGGGTTGTGTGCCCTGGCAGGAAAAGAGAGGTAAGAGGGTTGAGGGACAGCAGGGGAAGATTCACCCATGAGATGGTTTTTGACAAACAGAATAGCCTGAGGAAGTGGCTGGAGGAGCTGGGCTTATACTCAAAGCCGGCTCAGGAAAAATTCTGCCCGGAGCCTGTATTCAAGTTGCCCAAACACAAGCTCTCGCTGTTTTTGAACAGGCTCTTCTCATGCGACGGCTCAATTTATAGTGAGGGGAAAAGGTTCTGGAAGATAAGCTATTCTTCGTCCTCTGAGAAGCTGGTTAGGCAGGTGCAGCACCTTCTGCTCAGGTTCGGCGTTATTGCAAAGCTCAGGGGAAAAACCACTTCTTCCCCTTTTGGGAGGGCATTTGAGCTGGAAATCAAGGGAGCGTTTGTGAAGCAGTTTCTGCAGGAAATCGGCTTCTTCGGCGCCAAGGAAAAGCGCCAGGCAGCAGCTTTGAGGGAAACACGCAATCTTGCCCGGAACCCCAACAAGGACACTGTGCCGGCTGAGGTCTGGGAAAATTTCAGGCCAGAAAACTGGGCGGAGCTTGGCCGCAAGGCGGGATACGCCCACCCCAAGGCCCTGAGAGAGAGCACGCGCTACTCTCCGAGCAGGCAAAAGCTCCTGCAGATTGCTTCTCTTGCAAATGATGCCAGACTAGTTAATATTGCTCAATCAGACATTTTTTGGGACGAGATAGTTGAAATTGAGGAAATCAACGAGCCCATAACTGTCTATGACATCACTGTTCCTGAAACCCACAACTTCGTTGCAAACGACATCATTGTGCACAACTCCTACACGATGGGCGTCATTGCAGAGGGAATGGCTGACCTTCCCCAGGACATAAACAAGAACCTCAGCTTCATTCTCCTTGACACGATGGGGATTTACTGGACGATGAAGTACCCGAACAAGAAGGACGAGCCCCTCCTGAACGAGTGGGGTCTCAAGGCAAAGTCCCTTGACATAAAAATCTTCACGCCTGTGGGCTACTACAAGGAGTACAAGGAAAAGGGCATACCCACGGACTTTCCCTTTTCAATAAAGCCCAGCGAGCTTGAGAGCAGCGACTGGTGCATCTCCTTCGGCATAGACCAGAACCATCCAGTAGGGGTGCTCATAGAGAGGGTTGTGGGGCAGCTCAAGGACAAGGGCCTTGATTACGACATAGACGACATCATTGCGGCCTTGCAGAAGGACGAGAGGAGCGAGCAGCACGTGAAGGACGCTGCCGAAAACAGGTTCCTCAACGCGAAGAGGTGGGGGGTTTTCAGCAGGGAGGGAACCCCTCTGAAGGACCTCGCAAAGCCCGGGCAGGTCTCGGTTCTTGACGTGAGCTGCTACGCCACTGCCGCAAACGGCTGGGCGATAAAGTCGCTTGTCGTGGGGCTTGTTGCGCAGAAGCTCTTCATTGACAGGATGGTGGCGAGGAAGAACGAGGAGTACCAGCAGATAAAGGAGTCTTTGCACTACTTCTCCGAGGAGTCAGACCTCGGGGAGGAGAAGATGCCCCTTGTGTGGCTTGTGCTTGACGAGGCGCACGAGCTCATTCCCAACGACAGGAAGACGACTGCAACAGACCCGCTCGTGACGATTCTCAGGGAGGGAAGGCAGCCCGGAATAAGCCTGATACTTGCAACGCAGCAGCCCGGCAAGATTCACACCGACGTCATGACGCAGGCAGACACAGTCATAAGCCACCGCCTCACAGCCAAGATTGACACGCAGGCATTGGGGGTGCTTATGCAGAGCTACATGCGGGCAGGGCTTGACGCGGAGCTTGACAACCTCCCAAGGGTCAAGGGAGCGGCCCTTGTCTTTGACGACACAAACGAGAAGCTGTACCCTATGAGGGTGAGGCCGAGGTTCACGTGGCACGGGGGAGAGAGCCCGACAGCTGTCCGCAAGGCCAAGAGGATTTTTGAGTTCTGAACGTTAAAGTATAAATACAAGCTTTCCCTACCACCTATCATGGCATTCACAAAGCCGTTCCCGAGGAGAAGCGAAAAAAGCGCCTACCCGATGTGGGAGGACATAACACTCACAGATGAGCAGGAGAAGCAGGCAGAGGAAGACGCAAGAAAAGCCAACCTTGAGATTATGTCAAAGTGCATTGACGACGCGAGAAAGCTCTTCATTGACAAGAACATGAGGGACTACCAGACCAACGTGGTTCAGGTGGCAATAGCGCTTTTTGAGAAGCTCGCTTCCCACGCAGCCTTCTGGAAGGAGAACAAGGCAAGGGAGATATTTTTGGAGAAGAAAAACAAGAAATAGGTTCCGGGTTACTTCCTGCGCTTTCTTCCCGCCCTTTGCTTCGGCTTTTTTCTTGCCTTTTTCCCAACCCTGACCTTGACAACTGACTTCTTTTTTCTTGGCTTGTGGAGCGGGTGGGATGCGAGCGCGATTTTCCTCTCCCTCTCAAGCATTATGTCAGCGTCCTTCTTGCTGATTGAGGCCATGGAGGAAATGAAGAGTATAACGAAGAAGAGAGACAGGGTGAATCCCCATGTTTTTGACGCAGGGTAAATGCTGAACACAGACACAAAGAAGCCTATTATGCTTACCAGCAGCATGCCTCCTTCCGGACGCTTGGAAACCTCATCCAAGGAAATCACCTCGTTTTTTCTGTTAAGAAGCCAAGTTGCAAGCCTCATTAATTAATTTTTCCCTTTTAAAATTCTTTTTCTGTCCGCCTGCACCACGTTGGGTTCCCTGTTCTGCGGCGGATATAAGAAAAACCGGCGCGGGCGGGCTTTGCTTCATCAGTCCCTAACAATGAACCTGTCAAGCATGCTTCTCGCTTTCTCCCTTCTTCTCTGGTGCTCTGCGAGGAACTTGTTCAGCTTTTCTATGAGGTAGTTCTTGAGCTCCCCTGTGAGCATCTTTCCGCTCCTGTAGTCCTCGTATATCTGCTTCAGCTTCTCGTCGTCCTCCTCAAAATAGGTGAGGTACTGGTACGAGACGTCAATGTCCGGGTTCCCGCCCTTTTTTCTGTGCTCCTCAACACTAACCCGGCCCCCTGAGAAGGCATGCCTCATTATCTTCTCCCTCACTTGTTGAGGGGTGTCTGTCGTGTAAATGGTGTTGTGGCTCTCTGACGCCGACATCTTTCCCCCTGATGAGAGGCCGGGGAGGAACCTGCAGTGTATCGCGGCCGGCTTGGGGTAGCCCAGCTTCGGAAGAATGTCCCTTGCAACCCTGAAGTGCGGGTCCTGGTCTATTGCGTGCGGAATAAGCACCGGCACCTTCCTTCCTTTCTCCACTGAGGGAAGAAAGGCAGGCACTGCCTGCATTGATGTGAAGAATATCTGCCCCACGTTGCTCTCGTTTTTGAAGCCGAAGACGGCCTTGGCTGTTGAAAGCGTGAGCTTCTTGGCAACCCTCAGGGCATGCGGGTACAGCGTCTTGGAATACTCTGTGTTTATGAATATCCTTGTCTTGTCAGGGTCAAAGCCCATGGCGATGACGTCAAGGGCGTTCTCGTAAGCATATCTTGTTGCTTCCTCAAGCCCGAGCTTGGGGTTGAAGAGGTACTTTTCGTCATCAGTCATCTGGAAGTACAGCTCTGCCCCGAACCTGTCCTGCAGCCACTTCGTGAGCATCCACGGGATTAGGTGGCCTAGGTGGGTGTGGCCGCTTGGCCCCCTTCCTGTGTAGAGAACGAACCTGTTTCCCTTCTCGTACTCCTCAAGAACCCATCCCAGGTCCCTGTGGGAGAAGAAGTGGCCCCTTCTGAGGAAGGGGTGCAGCTCTCCTGCAATGGCCTCAATCCTTTTGAGAAGCCCCTTTGTGAGCGGTTGTGTTCCGAACTCCTTAATCAGCTTCTCATAGTCAATGTCCCCCCTAACTTCCCAGGGAGTGACCACGAATTTTGGCGCCATTCCTTTTTGAAACCAGAAGATTTTTTTAAATCTATTGTTTGGCCTCCCGCATAATCCCCTGCCTTTTTCCCCTGTGACGCGCTTGGGAAAGAGTTTTAAACACCCCTGTTTTTCCCTTGTTCATGAAGCACACTCCCCTCGTCACCCTCACTCTGCTGACGATTTTTTTCTCATCCCAGATTGCGGGGCTCTTCATTGTTTCCCAGTACGTGAATGTGAGCGAGTCAGCTGCGTCGGGGAAGACAGTGCTGAACGAGGGGCTTTACCTTCTTGAGCCGCCGAGGGTTGAGAACGAGTCAACCTCTTTTGTCACAATTTTTGTTTTGATAATATTAGGGACCCTTGCTGTTCTCCTTCTCATCAAGTTTCGCCAGAGAAGGCTTTGGAAGCTGTGGTTTTTCGCCAGCGTCGTCATAGCCCTTGCCTTTGCATTTGTTCCGCTGGTTTCTGCCGTGTTCTCCTCCTTCCTTGTTTTTCTGAAACCCTACTCCTCTCTCATAGCTGTTCTTCTCGCTCTCGCTTTCGCTGTCTGGAAAGTCTTTTTTCCCAACGTCATTGTCCACAACTTCACAGAGCTCTTCATCTACGGCGGAATAGCAGCGCTTCTTATCCCGATAATAAACCTGGTGTCCGCCTTTGCTTTGCTTCTCCTCATAGCCCTCTACGACATGTACGCTGTGTGGAAGTCCAAGCACATGGTCGCAATGGCCGAGTTCCAGAGCTCTGAGCGCCTGTTCGCAGGGCTTCTCGTTCCTTACTCAACAAAATCAGGCAGCAAACACCGGGCAAAGCCCACTCATTCAAAGCTTGCAAAAAAGACGCACTCTGCTGCCAGAAGAATCCCGGGCTCCGCAAGGACAGCTGTTCTCGGCGGAGGGGACATAGCCTTTCCCCTGCTGTTCTCAAGCGCCTTGCTGAAGCACACAGGAACCTTCCTCGCCCCCCTGCTCTCAACAGCGTTCGCAACCCTCGCACTTCTCGCGCTTTTCTCTTTTGCGAAAAAGGACAGGTTTTACCCCGCAATGCCCTTCCTCTCCCTTGGCTGCTACATAGGGGCGGGAATCTACTTTTTGCTGTGAGCACTTCGCGTTCCATAATTTTAAAGGCCTGTGCGGGTGCCTTGTTTTTTGGTGCGCGCCCTTCGCAGAACCTTTCCGGCAAGCCCGCTTAGCCCCCAAATATCCGCCGCAGGTGCGCTCCGAACGCCGAATTTTCTTCTTGCAAGGAAAACGTTTAAATATATGCAACAAATTTAGGGCTCCATGGACAGGCCGCTGGCAAGATTTTACGCATTCCTATTCGTGCTTGTGCTATTGCTGTTTCTCATAAACTTCGCGTTGTCAGGGGTTGCGAGGAACATACAGGGAAGGGCTGCTGGTTTCTCCCCTGCTGTTCAAAGCCAAAGCTCTCCGCCGCAGAGGTGCACGCTTTACTGCCAGAGCAGCTACGAGGACCCGTTGAGGGAGCACACCCTTCTTGTTCCTGACAGGATGGTTGTTTCTCCCGGCACTGTTTCGTCCCTCTCAGTGCTGTTCCCCCCCAAAGGCTTTGAGGAGGCAAGGTTCAGCATTGACTCCGGGAAAGACGTGTGCTTTGTGAGCAATGAAGGGAACGCAGGGGTTTTATTTGCCAAGAAGCAGGGCTACTGCAGGGTCAAGGCGGACATCTACGTGAGAGGGGCTTCTTCAAAGAGGCTCTATATGAGCCTGTACTCTGATGTTTCTGTGCTGGAGAGCTAAAGGCTATTGTTTCTTTTGCCAGCGCTTCACATTAATCCCCTGCTGCTTCTGCCTGCGCGCAGCTCATTGCCCTGCTTTATTGCCAGGCAACTGCGTCCAAAAAACTTCTTCCAGAAATCAGGGGAGTCAGTACAGGTTGAGGGTTTTCGTTCTTAGCCCTGCTGCGTAGGAAACAGGATTTATGCTTACGCCGTCATTCGCAGCTATTGTCTGCACCTTTGCTGTTTTCTGTATGTTTCTTGCTTCGTTCAGGGGGTCTGCCTTGAGCATCTTCACCCCGAAATGGGTGATTATTGCGAGCTGGGGCTTTGTCTCTGAGAGAAATTTTGCTGCGTCATCAACGCCCATGCTTCCCTCTTCCCTTGCCCCTGAGGGGAGCTTCACGTTGAGCACTATTATGTCGCTCTCCTTGTGGAAATCCGCAAGCTCCTTGCTGTAAGCAGTGTCGCCTGTGTATGAAAGTATGAACTTGTCTGTGAAGAACTTGAACCCGACTGCTTGGCTGTCGGTGTGCTTTGCGTAAGCCACAAGTATTTCCACGTCGTTGATTGCGAGTTTTTGGCCTGGCTCAACAGCGATGCTTTTCTCAGCAAAGTCCCTGAACCTCTCAAGCAGGAATGTTTCCCTTCCCATTTCCTTGTTCATGGCGCTTCTTGCCCCCACAAGAACCCCGTGCTTGTCAAGGCCTCCGTGGGTCATGGCTGAGAGCACAGCGTTGATTTCGCCTGCGTGGTTGAGGTGGTTGTGGCTCACAAAAACAGCGGTTGTCTCCCTGAGGTTTGTGCCTGTGGCCCTTGCCATTGCAAGACAGCCGGGGCCCGGGTCTATGAGGAACTGGTTCTCCCCCGCTTTCAGCACTATGCCTCCTGCCGCTCTTTCCTGCTTTCCCACAACTATTGCGTCTCCTCCTGTTCCCAGAAAAAGAATCTTGGAGTCTGAGCCTGCCATTTTTGCTTGGGTGGGGCTTCTTGAATAAAAACTTTTGGGGAATATTTATAAACGCTCCGGGCTTTTCCTGTGCCGGCAGGCTAGGTCGGGAGGTTAGCCGTCTCCTGTTGCCGTAAACCGGCTTCATGACGGGACCGAAGCTGCCTGGGCGGCAGTCTTTCGCAGTTCGGGCCTTGGGCGCGACGGTGAGGTTCTGTCCCTCAGGGTTTGCCTTGGCGGGAACCGAGTCAGGCCGGGAACGGAGCAGCTCTAACCGCCTTGGCAGGCGCTTGGGGGGGGTAGCGGAACTGAGGAACGCCTGAGACAAACCCGGCCTGCGTTTGGCTGTCCACCGGGCAGCGCGCCTGCTATTTTTTCAACGCTTCTTGTTTTTATTCCTTCATTAAGAAATAAATCATTTCCCTTTCTTGCTCCCGGAAGCCATGCTGAGAAAGTGCCTGTGAACAGCGAGCTCTCCTGATATTTCAGGGTGGAAGCTTGAGGCGAGTATGTTCTCCTGCCTGACAAGCACAGGCATTCCCCTGTGTTGTGCGAGCACCTCAACGCCTTTTCCAGCCCTCACTATGGCGGGAGCCCTTATGAATGCCGCTTTCAGGGGCTTCTCGGAGATGCTGCTCTTGATGCCTGCCTCAAAGCTCTCTGTTTGCCTGCCGTAGGCGTTCCTCTTTACAGAGACGTCAAGGAGGCCGAGCCACGGCTTCTCCCCCTCCACTCTTTTTGCAAGGAGTATGAGCCCTGCGCATGTTCCGTATATGGCTGTTCTTTTTGCCATGCCCCTTATCTTTCCGAGAAGGCCTGTTCTTTTCAGGAGAAGCCCTATTGTTGTGGATTCTCCCCCGGGAATCACCAGTCCGTCCAATCCCTCTGCGTCCCCGGGCTTCCTTATCCTTCTTGTTTCCGCCCCGAGTCTCTTGAATGCTGCTTCGTGCTCTTCCACGTCTCCCTGAAGAGCAAGCACCCCTATCCTTGTTGCCATGGTTTTCCCTGCGTCTTCTTTTGGCGGCTTCTTCCTGATTGCGGCAGGGGCGTCTGTCTCTGCTTAAACCCCTCTTTCCTGCATTCTCACTTCAAGCTCTGCGACGTCCTTGCCTGGCATTGCGTTTCCAAGCCCTTCCGACACCCTTGCGAGCGTTTCCTTGTCTTCGTAGTGGGTTGTTGCCTCAACGATTGCCCTGGCCATCCTGGCGGGGTTCTCTGCCTTGAATATTCCGCTCCCCACGAATACTCCGTCAACCCCAAGCTGCATGACTAGGGCGGCGTCAGCAGGAGTGGCTATCCCCCCTGCCGCGAAATTGACAACAGGAAGCCTTCCGAGCATCACTGTTTGCTTGAGAAGCTTCAGAGGAGCCCTCATTCTTCTGGCAGTTTTTCTCAGCTCTCCCTCAGAGGCATTTCTCAGCTCCGCTATCTCCTTGTTTATGTTTCTTATGTGCCTCACAGCCTCTATCACGTTTCCTGTGCCTGCCTCGCCCTTTGTTCTTATCATGGCAGCGCCCTCGCTTATTCTTCTGAGGGCCTCGCCGAGGTTTGTGGCTCCGCACACGAAGGGCACTGAGAACTCGTGCTTGTTTATGTGAAAGTAGGGGTCGGCAGGGGTAAGCACCTCGCTTTCGTCAATGAAGTCAACGCCTAATGACTCAAGCGCCTGGGCCTCTGCGAAGTGGCCTATCCTGACCTTTGCCATCACAGGTATGGTCACCGCCTTCATTATCTGCTTTATGAGCTTCGGGTCAGCCATTCTTGCCACTCCGCCCTGCGCCCTTATGTCAGCAGGCACCCTTTCAAGTGCCATCACTGCAACAGCCCCCGCCTTCTCAGCTGTCCTTGCCTGCTCAGCGCTCACAACGTCCATTATGACTCCTCCCTTGAGCATCTTCGCAAGCCCTGTCTTCAGCCGGTACGTGCCTCTTGTTTTGCCTGAGCGCATTTTTCCTCTTCTAGTTGAACTCTACCATTCTTAGGTCGTGCTCTGAGCGCCTTATCAGCAGCGGCTCTCCATTGGCAAGGGCCAAGGCCCTGCCTATTGAGTCCCCTATTGCTATGTTGTGGCTGTCAAGGGAGATAATCCTCACCTCTGATTCAGGGCCTAAGAGCATCCTCGTCATTTTCGGGGATGAGAGCCTTGCTGAGAAGGGCTCCCTGACCAGAACCTGAATCTTCCTTGAGCCAAGGGGAAGCTTTTTGCCTCCAACCGAGGACGCCCACGCATGGGAGCCAGCGGCAGTGCTGACTATCACCCCGCTTGAGCGCTGGAACTCTCTTCTCCCTCCTACCTCAAGGACGTACCTGCTCATCCTGTACGAGCATTTGTTTCCGAAAAAAACCTCGTTCAGGGAGGGGGGAAGCCTTTTGGCAGGGTTTTTCTCTGACTCCGCCTTTAATCTTGCGAGTCTTCTTGTCCTGTATTTTCCTTCCGCCAGCATCCTGAAACTTTTTTTCAGGTTTCGCGGCTCTGCCCTGCACAGGAAGCCCTCCTTCTTTGACGGGTCTGCGTTGACTCCCAGCAGCGGCGTTTTGTCTGTTATGAGCTTCGCGAGGCCTAGAAACGTGCCGTCCCCTCCTATGCTTACCGCAATGTCGCACCAGGCTACGTCCCTTTTCGTTGCCTTCTCCCTTATTTTGAAAACCGCCTCCGCATTGGGTATTTCCTTGACTGCCCGCCGCGCAGCCTCAATGGTCTTTCTTGCTCTTTCTGTTTCCGGCCTCATATACACAACGAAAAGCTTCATTCTCTTTTTCTGGCAACCACAGAAGCCTTATAAATTTATTCAAATTTTTAAGAAGCGCTGCGCTGAATCTGCTTTACTCTGCGAGAATCGCGGGCTTTCCGGGCATTGCCTGCCTTGCCTTTTCCTCGTCTGTTTCCCATTCCCCTACAACAAGAACCTTTGCGTTGAACTCCTTTTCCAGGAAACCAGCGGCGTTTTTTATCATCCCCTTCTCTTTCTCTGCCTTGCCGAGGTTTTCGGGTGTTCTGCCGCTCTTAGCAATCCTTGAGATTGTTTTTATCGCTTCCTTTCCCTTTTTCCTCACTGCTTCCAGCCTCATAGCTCCCTTTATGAGTTCCGCAGGGTTTCTTGTTTCTTCCATGGCTTTTTTCAGGTAGCTTGCAAGCTCGTATTTCCACGGCTCTGCCACGAAAAGGGTTATCTTTTTCGGTTTTGATATTTTCGCAAGCCTAAGAACTGTATGCACGTCCGAGAGTATTGTTTCCATGACCTTCTCAAATGAGTTGAGGTCTTCCCTTATCTCTTCCTCCCTGAACTCAGGCCACTTCGCGTTTGACACGAATCCCTCTTTGCCAATCGCCTCCCAAATCTCCTCGCACAGGTAAGGGGTAAAGGGAGAGAGCATGATTACCTGCGATTCTATGACTCTTTTCATAAGCTCCTTGTTGGGCTTGTTGCCGGTCCTCTTCAGATACCACCTGAGTGCGTTGTTGAGCTCAAAGAAGGCCTTCTGGGACGCGCTCCTGTAAAGCGTCATGTCCATGAAATTGGTTGCGTCCCTCACTATCTCGTTGAGCTTTGAGAGCATCCACTCGTCTGTTTCTGTTTTTTCCTCCCTGCCCCTGCCGTAGTTCTCGGTGCAGAAGCTGTAAAACCCCTCAAGCTTTGCCTTGAGGCTCTTGGCAAACGCAGAGTCCCAGTTTGGGTCGTCAAGGCCTTCTCCGCCGGACATTATTGTGAGTCTTGAGGCATCAACAGAGAACTTGTCAGCCATTTCCCTCAGCAGGATTATGTTGCCAAGGCTCTTTGACATCTTTTTTCCGTCAACAGTGACCCAGCCGTTGACACCTATTCCGCGCGGCCAGTGCTTCTCCGGGAATATCGCAACGTGGTTGAAGATGAAAAACGCCAGATGGTTCTGTATGAGGTCTTTTCCTGAGTTTCTGAAGTCAAGGGGGTACCAGTAAAGGAACTCCTTTCTCATCTCCTCTGCCTCTGGCAAAGGAGGGGAGCCCTTCCCAAGGAAGACGTAGTCAAAAAGCTCGTCAGAGACCTTCTCAGGCGGAAGCTTTTGGAGAATGTGGCTGATTGTGTAGTAAGCCATGTATATTGTGGAGTCCGACAAGGACTCAATAACCCACTTCTCGTCCCAGGGAAGCCTTGTTCCCAGCCCCTTCTCCCTCACGCACGCCCAGTCGTTGAGCCAGCCTATTACGTACTCGAACTGGGGCCTTGCCTTTTCAGGGAACAGCCTTATCTTCTCAAGGGCCTTTCTTGCCAGCTTTTTCCACTCAGGGTCGCTGTACTTGATGAACCACTGGTCCCTTACAATCCTGACTACGCACTCGTTCAGGTTTCTTGACACAACCCTTCCTGTGAGCTGGTAGTAGGTCTCAACCCATCCCTGCCTTATCAGCTCCTGCTTCACGTATTCTTTTTCTTCCTGAACCGGCTTCCCGACGATGTCCTTCGGGAAAACGCCCTTGTAGGCATTGCCGAACCTTGCCGCGTAAAAGCTGAGCTTGTAAAGCTCCTTCCTTATCCTGTCAAGCTTCTTTCTCTCGTTCTGGTTTTTGACGTTCTCTTTTTTCAGGAAGTGCTCTGCAGGGACCCCTCCGATCCCCTCTGTTTCAAGTATGGGTATCGGCCTTATTGCCCTGACTTTCTCAATGTCAAGGTTGTGCTTCCTGCACAGCTCCTCGTTTTTCTGCAGGTCCCATAACGCTATGAGGTCGTCTGCAGAGTCAGAGGGAACAGAGTGGACGAGGCCTGTGCCGAACTTCGGGTCAAGGAACGTTGCCGGCAGCACAGGAACCTTTCTGCCCCCGAACTCCTCTGTTTCCTCGCCTATCAGCTCTTCTCCTTTGACTTTGCCGACTCTCCTGACTTCCCATCCCTGCTCCTCAAGTCTTTTTGCAGCAGCCTCCCCGAGAATCCACCTCTCCTTTCCGTGCCTTGTCTTTACCTCTATTTCCTCGTACTCAATGTCGGGGTGCACGTAGAGGTTTGTTATTCCGAGTATTGTGTCCTGCCTCAGCGTTGCGCTTATCAGGAACCTTCCGTCCCTGAGCTTGTGCCTCACGAGAAGGAACTCCTGCGGAACCTCTCCCTCCCCCTCTACCCTGTCGTGGTCCCCTACCGGCGTGTTGGTCACAGGGTCCCAAACAACAGGGTGCTCTCCCTTCACCACGTAGCCCCTTTCTTTTAGCTTGCGGAACTGCCACTTGATGAAGCTGTCGTAGTGGGGGTTAAGGGATGTTGTTATGAAGCTTCTCCTGAAGTCAACAGACATGCCCATCCTTTCGTAGTCCTTCTTCGCCTCCTTGGGGAAGAACCTTGTCCAGTGCTCCGGGTCTGAGAACCTCTCTATTTCCTCGTCAGAGAAGCCCATCTTTCTCATTGACTCCCACTGCTTCGGCTCTCTTTCCCTGATTCGCTGGGCTGCTGCCTCTATGGGCGAGCCGGTGCAGTGCCATCCCTGCGGGAAGAGAACCTTTTTGCCCCTGAGGCGCTGGTACCTTGCTGTGACCTCAACCCTCATCAGGGTGTAGAAGTGGCCTATATGCAAGAAGCCGTTCATGTAGGGGTAGGGGAATGTTGCGAAGAACTTTTCCTTGCCCGGCTCCGCGTCTGCCTCAAAGAGCTTCGCCTCAGCCCACCTCTTCCTCCACTTGTCCTCAATGCTCCTGAAATCAAGGGCTTTTCGCATATTGCACGTGAACAAGGAATTATTTATAAAGCTTCTTTTGCCTTGATTCTTGCAGGCCATCTTTCCAGAAGGAATCTGCCAGGTGCTTTAACGTCTTGCCCCCTTAATGAAGAGGCATCTAGCGGTGCCTTGTGGCTAACGCTGTCAGCAGAATACTCAGGGCGAAGGGAATCACTCCGGGACAAGAAGGCGCTGCTCTCAGAACTTCTTGAAGGGCGCTGCCTCGTCTATGAGGTCAACGTGGCCGAGGAACATTGCCCTGCAGCAGTACCTCTTCAGGCCCAGCTCGTCAAGGACCTTTCCTTTCTGCTCTCCCTTCTCTGTTCTTTCGCAGTACTCTTCCCAGAGGTGGGCTATCGGCTTGCCGCAGCTCCAACACCTTATTGGTATAATCGTTTTGCTCACCTGTAGCTCTTCTGGACCTTTGCCCTTGCCTTTCCGTGCCTGTTGGGCTTTGACACTTCCTTCCTCCTAACATCAGCGACAAGCAGCTGCCTGTCATATGACAAAAAGCTTTTCTCTATTTCCTTGCTGTTCGTGTAGGAGAGTATGGCTCTTGCGATTGCGAGGCGCGCTGCGTCTGCCTGGCTCGCAACCCCTCCTCCGTGAATCCTTACCTTTATGTTTATTTTCTCCATGGCTTTTCCTGCCAGCAGTATCGGCTCCCTTATCCTCACCCTGTAAAGTGCGGGTGTGTAGTTGTCAAGGGGCACGTTGTTGATTGTGACCTTGCCGTTTCCCGGCTTTGCCGTGGCCCTGGCAACAGCCCTTTTCCTTGTTCCGGAAACATGAATGACCTTCATATTTTTCCACCCAGCTCCTTGCATATTGTGCCGACGCTTCCGTAGTCAATTGTTAGCTTTGAGGACTCGGCGTTCTCGACCCTGACTGTTTCCTTTCCCTTAAGCTCTTCCGGCACGCCCCTGTAGCACTTTATTCTTTCATACGCTTCTCTGCCCTTTTTCTGCTTGTAAGGCAGCATCCCCCTTATTGTTCTCTTGACAAAGAACTCCGGGCTTCTCGGAATGAACGGGCCTTTCTTGTGCGTCCCTCTCTTAATCCTTTGGCGGAACCTGCCTATGACTGTGTCCTTTCTTCCCGAGACAACTGCGCCCTCGCAGTTCACTATCGCCACTTCCTCTCCGAGCAATGCCTGCTTGGCTGCGTAGGTTGCAAGCCTTCCGAGGATGAGCCCCTTTGCGTCTATTATTATCATTTTCACCCTATTATCCTCAGGTTTTTCCCTTTCGGGTTCTTTTTCATAAGCTCTTCAAGGGGTATGAACCTCCCCTTTCCGTTTATCTTTTCAAGAGCGGACTTTGATGCTGAAAAGGCGGCAACCTCGACCCTGTGGGTCAGCTCGCCGTTTCCCAAGACTTTTCCCGGCACAACAACTACGTCGTTGTCCTTTGTATGCCTGGCTATCCGTGAGAGGTTGACAGCCCTCCTGTTTCTTCTCGGGTATTCCAGGTCTGAGGCTATTCTCTTCCAGATTGCGGCGTTCTCCTTGATGGATAGAGCCTTGAGGTTCTGGATGAGCTCCTTGAGCCTCGGATTCGTGGGTCCTGTTCGCTTCATTTTATTTCCGGGATTCGGGTTGATGCTTGTTGCCTTTCTCTGAAAGCAAAGCACGCATCCCTGGTTCTTGTTTTGTGTCTTGTAGCGCGGGGCTTTGCGCCGCACCTCTTTTTGATCTCACATAAGGGTTTGCACCCTTATCTCCCCAATTCTTTCGCCAATTGGAAGCGAAGTAGGTTGATGCTTGCGCATCAAGCCTACGTTGTATTGTTGGTTTCTGGAAGGTAGTGTGCGGCTTCACGCCGCACTTCTTTTAGTCAATTTTTTCGTAAAAAATTGCGGGGGACGCGATTTGAACGCGCGCACCCACTAAGGGACAAGGCCCTCAACCTTGCGCATTTGACCAGGCTCTGCCACCCCCGCATTTACTTTTTGATAAGCTTCTCAAACTCCTCTAGCTGCTCGTCAAATATGTCAAGGGCTGTGACAGCGATGGTTTTTACGTCAAGGGCGCCCCATGACTCCATGTGAAATATGAAGCTTGTGTCGTCGTACTCAACCTTCACGAGTTCCTCGTCAACCCCGTCAACTGCTTCGTAAAGGTTCTTCTCCTCTATGGCTTTCTTGTCTATCTTTCCGTTCTTGTCAAATATTTCCGAGGGGAAGAGGTGCCTGACCTTTTCCAGCCTTTCGGGCTTGTTGCTCACTGTTATCTTGGGAGCGTAGCTGTAGTAAAAGTGGCCCGGGCTCCACTTTGCGTGCTCTTTTCCTTTTCCCAGCACTGCCTTTGCCTCAAACTCCAGTTCCTGGGCTTCGCTTCCCTGCTTGATTAGCTTGACAATCGGCGTTTCAGGATAGACGGGCTGTATTTTCGGGTCGTTGCTTTTGAGGGCTGATGCGTAAACTGTTTCAGGGCCCTTGACTTTGAGAGTGAATGTGACTGTGCATTTTGCGCATCCCTCGCCGTCGCAGCTGCACTTTTCCGGCAAGGTGTAGCCCTTCAGGTCTGTTTTCAGCACAACCAGGCCGAGCCGGTGCGCTATCATCTCGTCATACAGGAGCGAGGAGTTCTTCCTGAACTCCACTTCCTCAATGGCCATTGTGGGGACCTCGTCAAGCATGTACCTTCTGAGCGTGTTCACGTACTGGTAGCTCGCTCCCTTAATCATGAAGCTTGCTTCTGTCTTTTCCTTGTTTTTGGTCAGGAGCGTTGCGTTCATTCTCACACCCTTCTGCCTCTTCTTCCGCCCTTCTTCCTGCAGCCGTCGTGGGGTATGGGGGTTACGTCCTCAATGACTCCTATCCTGAGCCCCTGCCTTGAGAGGGCCCTTATGGCTGCCTGGGCTCCTGGTCCCGGGTTCGTGGGGCCGTTGTGCCCTCCCGGCGCCCTTATCTTGACGTGTATCGCGTTTATCCCCTTCTCAAATGCCTGCTCCGCTGCCTTTTTCGCAGCTATCATTGCTGCTGTCGGCGAGCTTTCCATGCGGTGGCTTTTGACAACCTGGCCGCCGCTTGTCCTTGCTATTGTCTGGGTTCCTGTGATGTCTGTGATGTGGATTATGGTGTTGTTGTAGGAGGAGTAGATGTGCGCTATCCCCCACCTTGTTCTGCTCTTATGCGGATTTTCCTGATTCTCGTTCCTTGCCATTCTGAGCGTTCTCCTTTATTATTCTTTCAGGGTGCTCTGCGTCGCTTAGCGCAGTGCTCGGCGAAAATGATATTGTTGCCTCCTCTTCCTTCGTGACGAGGTAGGAGGGGCTTGTTACCTTTTTCCCGTTCACAGTTATGTGCCTGTGGATGATGAACTGCCTTGCCTGCTTCACGCTTCTTGCAAGACCGAGGGTGTAGACGAGAGTCTGGAGCCTTCTCCTCAGCACAGAGTCTATTGTGAGCCCCAGCACGTCGTCAAGCGTGGCTGTTTTTTCAGTGAAGCCCAGCCTGAAGACCTTGGAGAGAAGCTGCTGCTTTTCCTTTTCTGCCTGGTCTCCCCTTGCCGCAATGTGCTTCTTGGCCTGGCTTTTGAGGTTCCTGAGCACGGACTGCATCTTCATTATTTCCCTTTTGTTTTTTAGCCCGTACTCCTTGAGCAGCTTTTTTTCCTCTTCTATTCTGCTCTTCTCCCAGGGGTGCATGGGTGTCTGGTACTTTTTCCTTGGTCTTTTAGGGTCTCCCATTCACACACCTTTCTTATTTTTTGCCTCCCTGCGCTTTCTTTCTCTGGACTCCCAGAGAGGTCTTTCCCTTGTTCTTTCTGAAGTTTGACTTTGTGCGCTGCCCCCTTACCGGAAGGCCGTAGGCATGCCTCATGCCCCTGTAGGACTTTATTTTTTGAAGCCTCTTTATGTCTGACTGTATTGTGAATTTGAGGTCTCCTCCTAGGAGGTGCTTGTCTTCCCCTGTCTCGTAGTCCTTTCTTCTGTTGAAGAGCCAGGAGGGGATGCTGTGCTTTGCGGGGTCGCTCAGGACCTCGTTCAGCTGGGCTATCTGCTCGTCGCTCATCTCCCCTGCCTTTATCGTGGAGGGAATGCCTGTGACTGCCAGCACTGCGTTGGCTATCATCACGCCCACGCCCTTTATCTTTCTCAGTGCGTACCTTATCTGCTTTTTTCCGTCAAGGTCTGTGTTCGCGACCCTGACGATGTACCTGAACTCTTCTTTTGCCATTCTTGTCAGCCTTGCGGTGGTTCTTGAAACACAATTCCCTCTTGTCTTTATTGTTGCCTGTGCCCTGCCGCTTTGTCCTGTCTCCGCGACAGCAGCAGCCCTGAATCCTAGAAGAAGTCCCAAAGCGTGTTCACCCTGGAAGCGCTCCTTCTGGAACTCGGGCTTGGATTCATCGTTAACAAGGTTCTATTTAAAAATGTTTTGGCTTTTTTAAAGGCGCTGCCACGGAACTCTCTTCTCGTTTTGCGCCAGCAATTCGCCAATTATTTTTCCAGCTTTTTGTCACAGGAGCGCGTTGTTAACGGCTTTTCTGGCTCTCCCTGACTATTCCTGTTCCTTCCTCTATGTTTTTTGCTGTGTATATGCCGTACTTCCCAATAAGGTGGTGAGGCAGTGTTCCGGGTTTCAGCTTCGCGTCTCCGAGTATTAGGACGCCCTGAACAGGCGTCCCGTACTTTTCCTCTATCTTTTTTTTGGCAATCACAACCTCAAGAAGGTTGTCTGCGATGTACCATATCCTGTCAGGGCTTTTTCCGTTCAGGTTGACATGCTCATCTATCTTATCCAGCTTGTAATAAAAGAAATACGGCTTTTTGGCTTCGCTGATCACCTGAGTGAAGCTGTCTCTCACTCCCATGCTTTCAAGAACGTAATTCGCGAATGCTTCCTGGCTGTTTGTCAGTGCCACTGAGGGGTATTCTTCAAGAAAGTCCCTGAGCAAGCGGTTTTTGGCGATTCCGTATTTTTCAGGGTTCCTCATTATTTTTCCCTTGGGGCTTTCGCTTCCCAGCTTCCTGTGCACTTCGTCAATTATGCTCCTTGCCTTTCCGTAGTTTTCCTGCCGCTCTTCTTTTTTTGATGCCGTAAGCACCGGAACCACTAGCAGGGCCTCCATTATCCTGAAGTCGTCCATGAGCCCGAGAACTTCCTTCGGGTTCTTGACATCCACTATTCTTGCCTCAAGGCTGTCTGTTTTCTCTGGCCACGCATGATGCGGGATTATCCTCTTTTCCCTGTCAAGCATGGCTCCCGCCGCTTCCTCTTTGAGGAGATGCATGCCGTACATGAATGCCTTGTCGTACTCAGGTCTTTCAGGCATCTTTGCTTCAGGGAATTCCTTTTCCATGCGTTTCCTTATTTCAGTGTAGAACTCTTCCAGTATCTCACGGCTTGGCTCGTAAAGCGTGAAATCAACGTCTGCAATCACCAGCTCTCTTCTCTTGTTTTTTCCTGCCATCTTCTGCAACCGCTTTGCCTGGCTTGTGCCAACAATTTGCTTTTGGAAATTCCGAATGCAGCGAGAACTCCGGGAAACGAATTCAGTAAGATTTAAATGCTTTTTCACAACCCTCTTGTTTGCGGCGGTAGTAGTTTAATGGTAGAATGCAGGACTGTGGATCCTGTGGCGAGGGTTCGATTCCCTCCTACCGCCCTTTGATTTACTCCCTGAACAGCCCTTTTCTTTTCTTGCTTTTTCTTGCAACAATGTAGGGGAGCAGGAACATGGCGACAAATGCAAGGCTGAGGCTTGCAGCGTCCTGGTTGACAGGTATCTTGAGGGCGTACGCAAGCTTTTTCGCTACATGGACTGTTGCGAAAAGGTCTATTATTGAGATGCTGGGTATGAAGAGGGTCGCGAAGTAGTGGTGCCTGGCCTCCAGGTGCTCTATGTCGTTTATGAGGTGGTTGAATATCATTCCGAAAACAAGGCCTATCAGGGCAACAAAGCCGATGATGAATATCCCGCTGACTGCGAGCAGTATCGGTATCAAAACAACTGCAATGAGCATGTTGCATACTGTCATGACAAGGAGGGTTGTCCAGTAGAGCAGCCTGCTTTCTGCAACCCTGAAGTCTGTGTATGATTTTTCCCTTCTTTGTGCTGCGCTTTTTCGTTTCATTCTTCCCTCAGCATTATTTCTGCAGCTATCTTCTTGAACGCAATTGATGCAGGGGAATAAGGGTGGCTGTGGACTGCGGGGTGCCTGAGCTTGAGGCTTGCCCTCACAGAGTCGTCCTCAGGCACAAGCCCAAGGATGGGCGTTTCCATGAGCATCTCAACGTTTTTCTCGCTGAGCTCGTGCTGGTCCCCCCTTGCCCTGTTTATCACAGCGCCCATTACAGGGATGTTGAGGCTTTTGGCGGTTTTTTCAGCCCTCATGGCGTCTGTGACTGCGCATATGTCCGGCGTGGTCACAAGGAGAACCTTGTCCCCTGCCTTCATTGTGGCTAATACGTCAGCACCTATTCCTGGCGAGGAGTCCAGTATCACGTAGTCGCACTTCTTCCCGAGCTCTTCCATCGCGCCCCTGAGCCTGTCGTGCCTTATCTCCTCTGCCAGTATCCGGGATATGTCCCCTGCAATGACTCTTATGCCGCTGGGGTGGGAGTAAATCGCTTCTCTTATCTCTTTTTCCCCTTTGAGAACGTGGTGGATGCTCACAGGAAGCCTCGGGCTTCCGAGATGGATTGCTATGTTGGGGGTGTGCACAGAGCAGTCAACCAGGATGACTCTTCTTCCAAGGCGCGTCAGGGCAACCCCTATGTTCAGGGCCGCAGTGGTCTTCCCTGTCCCCCCCTTTCCCGAGACTACGCTTATTACCCTACTCATCTTTTCGCTCTTCCCCGAACTTCTCCTGCAGGTGCATCAGGGCTTCCTTCGCCTCCTTGTACTTCTCCTCTATTGAGTCAATTGTTGTTTCTATTATTTCTCCGTTGTCCAGCGTGCTTGTCATTGTGACGTGCCTTCTGAACTCGCTTTTTCTTGTGAATGGGGCCCTGTGAACCCTTCTCAGAAAGAGGTACAGGTTGGCCATCTCCACTATCTTCTCATCATCAGAATATATTCTTTTGACTTCCTCTGCCAGCAGCTTTGGGGACGCAGGAATCTCGTCTATCTCCCCCTTTTCTTTCGCAACTGATAGAAGGCCGTGAAGGGCTATTCTCAGGGCTTCAATAAGCCGTTCCATTATGCTTCTGAACACGTCAACAGTTCTCGTGTACTTCAGGCTCACGTACATAAGGTGCTCTGCTCTCTTGAACTCTTCCAGTGCGTCATGAATGTGTTCGTTCATATCTGCTCACCATTTTTTGCATCTTTTCTGCCAGCTCTTTCGCTGTTTCCACTCCTCTTTTGAGCTCCTCAGGAGTGAGGGTTTTCAGCTTGTACTCGTTGTCCGCTATAACGAACTTGTCCTTTCTTGAGAACTCAACAGGGGACTCCCTGTGCTGCCTCATTGTTTCGTGCAGCCTTCTTGCAAGCTCCGCGTACTCATCAGGGAAGCCGTACCTCCTTTCGCTTCTTGCCCTGAAAAGGTTTATCTTGTTCTGGGAGGTGTTGTGGTAAGGGGGTATTCTCTTGTAGAGCCTTTCCCAGAGAAGTATGGCGTCTATTGAGCGCATGACTGCCTTGTAGAGGTTCTCCGCAACTGCGAGCAGGAGCTTCGGTTCCTTGAGGAGAGGGTATGTCTGGGTGAGCATGTGGTCCGCTATTTTCAGGTGTCGCAGGGCAAGGGCCCTTGCCTTCTGGTAATCTTCCATTGAGGCATAGTTGTTTTTTAATTATAAAAAGCTTTGCCTGCGCGGAGTGCGCATAAAACCCGGTTGACTCCGGCGTTTAAAAGAAAAGGGCAACTTTATTCTCCCTTCAGCGAGAGTATGGCTGCCGCGAGGTCGTAGTCGTTTTCCTCAATCGCCTTTTTCGCTGTTTCCTTGTCAGCCCCTGCCTGCTCCATCACTGTTTTTATGTCCTCCTCGCTTATCTCCGGCTCTGCGCTTGTTTCTCTTTCCTCGGCGTTGCCTGTTACCTGGTACATTTCCTGCCCCATCATGTTTATCTTCGCAACTGAGGGGTTTGTTATCACCAGCTCCTTGCCCGGCGTCCTTATAATGACTTCTGTTGCCTCTATCTCTTCCTGCTGTATGCCCATTCTCTTCATCATCTGGGCCGCCTTCCGCATGTCCATTCCGGGTATCATTTTCAGAAGCCGAGGAGCCGCTGCGTGTTCGCATTCAGAAACAGCATTATGACTATCACTGCGACTATGATTGCAAGAACGTGCCCGGGCTTTATCCTGACCTTGCTCGTGTACTCGTCAAAGTACCTCACCAGGCCCCCGATGCCTGAGGGCATCGTTATCCTGTTGTCCTTTGCCATAAGGCAGGAGAAGCAAGCGTTTTATAAAAATGTTTTGGAGAAAGAGAAAAAAAGTCAAATAAAAAAAGAAAAAGGGGATTTTTAAGCACCACCGTCTGCGTTGTTCTTTTTGGCGCAAAAACTCGGGTCCAAATAAATCTTTACTGTCCTGCCCGATGCTGTTCTTATTGTCACAAAGCACTTACCCTTTACCCATTTGGCGTTTCCACCTATGTTGCTCACACCTTCGTCAAAGGCGGGCATGCTCACCGGCGCTGCGCTTTCCACGAACTGCGGCTGGGCTGCTGCTGATGGCGCAGGGCCTCCTTTGAGCAGTGCCACCACTCCCACGATTGCGACTATTGCGACCATGGAGAGCAGGGCGTAGCTGCTTTTGTCTTCTGCCATTAAGCATCACCTCTTTTTCAGCCCTGAAGCTGTCTAGTATACCTTTTTGTATATCAACTATTTAAGTTTTGCGTTTTTTCGGGCTCTCTGGCGTTGTCAGCACAGGCGTACGTTCGCAGGGCGTGTAAAGGAATGCCTGGATTCGTCATTGTTCTGGCTAAGTGTTCTCTCTGTTCGGGCAAGAGCGATTTAATAGCGCTTAAATGTTCAGAGCCGAGAAAATGCTTGGTTGAAGGTTTTGAGCAGGGCAGGCGTAGGCCGCCTTTTGTGGGGCCCGAACGCACCTCTCTTGAGGAGCGCGATGGCCCCTGGAACATTCAACTAAGCGCCGAACGGCTTGCACTGGCTGGGGCTTGCCGTTTCACCCGCTCCGCCACAACATCAGGGGCTTTGCTTTGCCTGTTGCCGGGCTTGCTTCCCCATCATCTTGCGAGGCGGCGGTGCCGTTTCTGTGCCGTAGCCGCCCTTGTTAGGGGCCCTGCTTGCGCAGGCAGCCGTTTTGCAGTGGGCGGACCTTCCTGGGTTCTCCTTCAGGAGCCCCGTTGTTCCCCCTGCCCTGCTCAAAGAGCGTTATGGCAAGCTCTTTTACGCACCTGCTAAGCCCTTGTTGTTTAAAAACTTTTTTCCTAACTCTTTTTGAAGACAAGGAGATTCATGAGCTTCTTTCCCTGCCACACCTCTCTTTTCCCCTCAAGAACGAAACCCTGCTTCTCTGCGTTTTCCAGGGCAAGTTCGGGCCTGTCGCACAGCACCGAAACAGTTGAGCGTTTTTTGAGAAAATACTCCGCCTGGTAGAAGAGCTCCCTGTAGTTTTTCCTTGTCTTTGACTCTTTTACGTGCTTTGAGCTTTCCGGGACCTTGGTGGCAAGGCATTCCACGCTTTCCTTGTCAAGCTTTGTGTCAAGCCACTCTATCTCTGCCCTTGAGAACTCAATTGCCTTGTTCACCCCTGCTATCTTGGCGTTCTTTTTTGCAGAATCAACGTTTCTGAGCAAAGAGTCAAAGCCCATTATCTCTGCCCCTTTTTTTGTTTCTGCAGGAGCGTCCCTGAATCCCCTGCAGTGCTCCTTCATTAAGGGAAGTTTCTCAAAGGCGTACTCTCCCTTGAAGAAGCTCCTTGGGCTTATCCGGAGGGAGAAGAGTGCTGCCTCTATGGGGATCACGCCGTCCCCGCAGAACACGTCAGCAAAGCTCTCCTTTCCTGTGAAGCTGCTCAGCCTTAGCGCAGCGTACCCGATGCTTGCCTTTATCGAGGCAGGCACAGAAAACACCTTGTACTCCCTTTTTGAGAGGTCAAAGCCGGCAAGGTCTATCCCTGCAACCGCCTGCTCCTCCCTTACGCTGACATGGAGGACAGCGCCGGGATTGTCCAGGCTTACACTGAGGCCGTGCTTCTCCTTTATGAGCGCGCCCACCTTTCTTTCCACTTCCTCCGAGGAGAAGCTGTGGGTTCCTGTTCTCTCGCACTCCACCCTGAAGCTCTTCAACCCTGAGAACAGCTTGCCAAGCCCTTCAATGTCAATTGACTTGACAACTTCCTCAACGCTTTCCGCTTTCCCCTCTCCTGCCTTCACAAGAACCCTGCTCATGCTCTGGGTCATGTGGACAAGGAAGGGAATTTTTTCCGGAGCGCAGCTGAACGAGGCGAACCCCGCGCACGCCCTTGCCCTGGATGCTCCAAGCTCTTTCGCCTCCAGTGCGGCAACGTCCTCTATTCCCCTGTTGGTCAGGCCGTAAAGCTCAATCATTTCAGAACTCCCCTGTGGCTGGTGTGCCTACTCCCTGACGACCTTGGCGCAGTTCACTACGAGGTCGTCCTCGTCAAGCCGCATTATTCTTACTCCCTGGGTGTTTCTCCCTATTCGTGATATTGTTCTGACAGGTATCCTTATGAGTATGCCCTTCCTTGTTATGACCATTACCTCGTCCTCTCCCTCAACGCTCTTCACAGCCACAACGTCCCCGTTTCTCGGGCTGTTCTGAATGTTTATTACGCCGTGACCCCCTCTCCTTATTCTTCTGTAATGGGAGATCGGGGTTCTCTTCCCGTAACCCCTCTCAGTCACCGTGAGCAGATCCCTTGAGTCATCGGCAAGAACCATTCCCACCACTTCGTCCCCTGCTTTAAGGCGCACCCCTATGACGCCGTGAGCGCTCCTGCCCATCGCCCTCACGTCTTTCTCGCTGAACCTTATCGCGAGCCCCTTCCTCGTTGCAAGCATAATGTCTTTTGAGCCGTCTGTTATCGCAGCGTTTATCAGGGAGTCGCCTTCCTCAAGCGTGATTGCCTTTATTCCCCCTCTTCGCGGCCTGGAATACGCGACCAGGGGTGTTTTCTTGACTATGCCTCTTTTCGTGGCCTTTATCAGGAAGAGGTCGCTCCTGAATTCCTTCACAGGGAGCACAGCGTTTATGCTTTCCCCGTTGCTGAGCTCTATGAGGTTGACCAATGGCTTGCCTTTGGCCGTCCTTCCCCCCTCAGGCATCTGGTACACCTTGAGCCAGTGCACGCTTCCCCTGTCAGTGAAGCAGAGAAGGTATGAGTGGGTGTTTGCAACAAAGAGGTGCTCCACGAAGTCCTCTTCCTTTGTCTGGGTTCCTATCACTCCCCTTCCCCCCCTGTTCTGCTGCCTGTAGGCGTCAAGGGGCTGCCTCTTCGCGTAGCCCTTCTGGGTTATTGTGATTATCTGGTTTTCTTCCTCAATCAGGTCCTCCATGTCAATGTCGTCAAGCTCCTCCTCTTCTATCTCTGTTCTTCTCTCATCCCCGTACTTTTCTGAGAGGTATCTGAGTTCGTCTTTTATTATGCCGAGAATAAGGGCTTCTGACGAGAGTATCTCCTTAAGGCGCTGGATGCTCTTTCTCAGCCCTGAAAGCTCCTCCAGCACGCTTTTCTGCTCCGTGCTTGTGAGCTTTGAGAGCCTCATCTCAAGGATTGCCTGCGCCTGTTCCCCGCTTATTCCGAGGAGGGACATGAGGGCTTTCTTTGCCTCTGCTGTTCCCGGGGATTTTTTTATTGCCTCAATAACGCTGTCTATCTTCTCAAGCGCCTTGGCAAGCCCCTCAAGTATGTGGGCCCTTGCCTCCGCCTTCTTCAGCTCAAATGTTGTTCTTCTCCTGACAACCTCTTTCCTGTGCTCTATGAACTGCAGGATCATGTCCTTGAGGCTTAGGAGCTTGGGCTCGTTGTTGACAAGGGCAAGAAGGTTGATGCTGAAGGTGGTTCTCAGCTTTGAGTGTTTGCTCAGCTGGTTGAGAACAACGTCTGCCTGCGCGTCCTTGTTGAGCTCTATCACTACCCTTATTCCTTCCCTGTCGGACTCGTCCCTGAGGTCGTGGATTCCCTGTATCTTCTTGTCTTTCACAAGACCTGCTATCTGCTCTATGAGCTGGGACTTGTTGACCATGAAAGGGACTTCCTCTATTATTATCGCCTCCCTGTCCCTCACCCTTTCCGTTCTTGTTTTTGAGCTGACAATTATCTTGCCGTGCCCTGTCTTGTACGCCTGAAGTATTCCCTGCCTGCCGTGGATTATTCCTCCTGTGGGAAAGTCAGGGCCTTTCACGTGCCCCATGAGTTCCCCCACGCTGATTTCAGGGTTGTCAATGGCTGCTATTATGGCTGAAACAACTTCTCTGAGGTTGTGGGGAGGGATGTTTGTGGCCATGCCCACTGCTATGCCGCTTGAGCCGTTGAGGAGAAGGTTCGGGGCTTTGCTTGGGAGCACGCTCGGCTCTTTGAGGGAGCCGTCAAAGTTGTCAACGAAGTCAACTGTTTCCTTGTCAATGTCCTCCAGAAGCTCCTCTGCTATTGCTGTCAGCCTTGCCTCTGTGTACCTCATTGATGCCGCTTCATCTCCGTCAATGCTTCCGAAGTTTCCCTGCCCGTCAACAAGGGGGTAGCGGAGCGAGAACGGCTGCGCCATCCTCACAAGCGCGTCGTACACAGCGGAGTCCCCGTGAGGGTGGTATTTTCCAAGAGTGTCCCCCACGATTCTGGCGCTCTTCTTGAAGGGCTTGTTGTGGAGAAGCCCCATCTCGTGCATTGCGAAAAGCACTCTTCTGTGAACCGGCTTGAGCCCGTCCCTGACGTCAGGCAGGGCTCTTCCGACTATGACTGACATTGCGTAGTCTAGGTAGGAGCGCTTCATCTCATCCTCTATCACTCTTTCCCTGATGAGGCCCTCGTTGCCGTCCGTCTTTTGCGCTGTTTCCATCCTTTTTCCTCGGTAAAAAAGAATTTTAAGAGCTTTATAAGTCTTGTTGTTGGGGGTTTAAGTGTGTAGTATCATGACATATGTCACCACCTTTAAAATCCGGTTTTGTTTTGCTG